>NZ_WXWP01000084.1:0-5239 GCF_009904765.1 Vibrio sp. V39_P1S14PM300 | reverse complement strand
TCACTAATGAGTTAAAGTTTATTCATATAAAGTCTGACGTTCGGTAACCCAGCAATTCCATTTATGGTTACGTTCATCTTACGCAAAACATTTTCTTAACGTTCACTCTTTTTGTCTTATATTTGAGATTATAAGCAAGAGTGATGAATTTTTATCAGGTGATTGCATTGATATATGAATAACTTAATCATACAGCGAATGCCTTCATCGTGCTGCAGAGGTTTTGATGTGTTTGTAATTAAGTCTCAAAAACGAGATTTAGATCATAGTGGAATGAGGCAACACGTTACCTTTCATCAAAGAAATCTTTATTCCGGATGTATTTTGACATTAAGTGATATGAAAACGGACGAATCAGCCAGGAGCCGAGAGAGCGCCCTAGTCGTATCAGTGTTGGGGTATTTTCGTAAATCCGCCCGTTGTATAGCCAGAGAATTTTACCGACGTGCCAGTAGTAAAAAGGAAGTGGAGGGAGAAAGGTAACGATATCGAGATCGCAGCATACCCGATAAGTTTTGTGACTTAACAGATAACGTCGTTTAAAGCGCAGACCGCCAATAGCCGGTTGTCCAAAAGTAACAACCCGTTTAATTACTTTCGGGTAGTGATGCTCAATGTAGTCGGCTATCACACAACCTATTGCGCCACCGGACGAGTGCCCAGTAACAGAGACTCGCTTTCCTTGCTCAATCAACGGAGTGACAATATTCATCACTCGCTCGAAAACTGATAAACCCAAGGTGTCGTTTTTGTGCGCTGGCAAACTTTCTTGGGTCAGCAAATAGTGGAAACCAGCGTGAATGGGGTAACTCAAGCCAAAGTTTCGACAGTGCTTCTTCCACATCACCAGATTGAGTAGCCAGTCCCAAATATTATGCGAACCTTTAATGACAATAATGACTTCGTCGGATTCTTTGCTCCAGAGAACGCGAATGTAGGTTTTGCCGAATCGATTATTGATGATCCGCTGTCCGGTGGGAGAAAAGCCATAGCGGGTTTGTTTGAAGACTCGTTGGTAAGCAAGATTGCATAGGACGGCGTAGCGCTCATATTGGTAGCGTTTGAGCTTTTTCACTTAACCTACCTGAATTTATCGACTTAGGTTTAAGTGTCACACCGTCACATGAAAGATTGATGACAAATCAGTTCCATTGAATCACGGCGTAAAGTTGGATGTATTTACGCACGAGTTGTTGATTGTTGGAACGTTTCAAAGGATGAGAAAATTTAATGTAGTAGGGGCTAAGCGCGTATTGCGCTTCAAGCATCTGTGACAGCAGTGAGTCACTCTCGTACAGGCTGATTCCTTGTGCGTTGTAGTCGTCCAGTTCATCCGGCAGTTGTCCTGTCCACCAATGCAGAAGTTCTCGGCTCTGTTTACTGCGGCTGATCCAATGATCGGAAAGCAGCAGCAATAAATCGTTGGGTTGAATGGCGTAACCGTATTCCTGCTGCCATAAACCAATTTGCTTCATTAATTTGTGTCGACAGCCGTTTCCAGCACTGACCAGATGAGAGGTCAGGACCCAGACGGTGCCGGCATCTGAGCTGACGCGGTAATGGTGGGGAAGATCGTTGTTCTGATGAATGTCCATTGGTGCGTATTCGCAACCGTGACCAAACTCATGGAGCGTACGAGAAAGGCGTCTGGCAAAGGCAAGCCCCAAGTGATGTTCACTCATTCCACCGTTATGTATGGTTGGGTAATGTTTTTCGCACAACGCCATGCAGTCAGCCTGAAACTCGTTCACACTTTGAATCAGCACATCCAGTAGCAACGCATATCTCCTCGAAATGAGCACAATGCTCAATATCAGCAAAGCGTACCATAAAAATTTCAAACCACTCGTCTAAATTTCGCAACTTCATGATCTTTCCCGTTATTTACATCACGAATTTTTGTTATTCAAACCCGCTTATGTCCGAGTTGCTGACTGAAAACTGTTAGGATTGGGTCAGTTGATCACTTAGCCGATAGGCGAAAAATAGAGAGCCTTCGTTACACATTAAGAGAGAACGAGCATGTCAGAGATTGAATTTACCCACGAACAAAAACAAGCCATGGCAGAAGCACTGCAACGCTTCCTTGAATCCGAGTGCGATACTGAACTGGGACAGTTCGATGCGCTTTTTCTGGTGGACTTTATCAACAAAGAACTGGCGCCAGCGTTTTATAACAAGGGCGTTTCGGATGCGAAGAGTGCTCTGGAACGTAGAATGTTGGACATCAGCGATGACTTTTATTCGATCGAGAAAGATTCGAAGTATTAACCATGATGTAACGCTTTGTTACATGTTTGACTGCGGTTTTTTCTTAGATGAGAGACAAAAACAATAGTGATTAACTTGTTAATATTATTGGCCTTTCGTTGATTTATCTAGGCTTGTCACAAGTGAGCGAAAAGTTGTTCGAAATATTTGAATAACTTATTCAGGTTACTAATATTCCCACATTGTAAATATTGGTAAATACTGTGTTACGCCAATGAGATAAATCGCTATGATAGACATTCTCATTCGGCGCTGGGCACATTTTGGAAACTAAAAATGAGTACAGAAGTTAAAAACTATAACGCGATGGTACGGGCAATCCACTGGATATCAGCGGCCGTCATCATTGGTATGTTTGCTGTTGGTTTGTGGATGGTTGATCTGACTTACTACAGTCAATGGTACAAAACTGCACCTCACTGGCATAAGTCGGTTGGTATCATATTGGCGGCGGTCACAATTTTCCGGATCGTCTGGAAGCATGTAACTTTGTCTCCAAAGGTGGAGGGCAAAGCTTACGAGGTTATCCTGGCTAAACTGGCCCACAGTGCGATTTATTTATTGCTGCTGGTTATCTTTATTTCTGGCTATCTGATCTCGACAGAAGATGGTCGCGGAATCGATGTATTTAACTGGTTTACCGTCCCAGGAGCGGGGGCGTTTTTTGAAGGTCAGGCAGATACTGCCGGTACCATTCATTATTACGCTGCCTGGGCTCTGATTTTACTGGCCGCGCTGCATGCTGTCGCGGCACTCAAACATCACTTTATTGATAAAGACAACACGCTACGCAAAATGATAGGAGCTTCGAAATGAAAAAAACGTTAATTGCTACCGGATTGGCTATGGCAGTTGCACTGCCTTTTGGTGCAAGCGCAGCGGATTATGTAATTGATTCAAAGGGCGCTCACGCGTCGGTTAACTTTAAAGTCAGCCATCTTGGCTACAGCTTTATCAAAGGTCGTTTTAACAAGTTTGAAGGCGATTTTTCTTACGATCCAGCGAATATTGCAGCCTCTAAAGTCAATGTAACGGTCGACACCAGCAGCCTGGATTCTAATCATGCTGAGCGTGATAAACACATCCGTAGCTCAGACTTTATTGATGCAGGTAAATTCCCATCAGCAACATTCACCAGCACGAAAGTGGTTGATAAAGGTGATGGCAACTTAGATGTTATGGGTGATCTGACTCTGCATGGTCAAACAAAACCAATCACAATCAATGCACACTTTGTGGGGGCAGGTAAAGATCCATGGGGCGGTGAGCGTGCAGGCTTCTACGGCACCACCCGTCTTGAACTGGCAGATTTCAATATTGCAGTAATGGGTGATTCGAGCTACGTAGACATGGAACTGCATGTGGAAGGCGTGAAACAATAACGCATTTTGCTTTGTTAAGTAGCCCCCGCATTGCGGGGGCTTTTTTGGTTAAGCGACTTATTTCCCAACCAAAAATCGGTTAAGCCAGTTCGAGTTTGGTTTCACTTTGGTGCTGAACTCGTTCGCCATAAACGGGTCGTAGTGCGGCCAATACATGCTCACGGGTCACCACGCCAACAAACTCACCATCGTCCAGCACAGGCAGCAACTGCGGTTTACTGACTTTCATCGCTTTAGCTCGCTCTTCCAACGATAATGATGTCAGGCGAGTGGCGATGCCCATACTGCTTGTCGGGTATAACTGCTCTTTGTCGATGCACATGAATTCCACAACATCGACCAGGCGGTCATTTGCACTGACTGCAATCACATCTCGCGACATCAGGTCGACAACTTTCTGGTCTTTTTGTGGGATGTAATCCTGGCACCACAGATCAACCATGACATCGTGTGCTGAAAAGAAGCCGACTAATCGTCCTTGCACGTCACATACTGGCGCGCTGGTTAAATGCGTATCGAGCAGGCTATCAATCGCTTCTGGTACCGGCATGTCTGCGCTCAGCGTGATAGGGTGGATGTTCATGATGTCACGGACTGAAACTTCTGAGCTCATAATGGTTTCCTTTTCTGATGTGATAGTCGTGGTCGTGCTGATAGGTGTGATGGTCGCGGACTTTAATTGCGGTCGTCGATAAATACTCCAGTTGGCTAAGCCGACTAAAACCGCGCCCCCTACGATGTTTCCAAACGTCACCGGGATAAGATTGGCGGTAATAAAGTTCGCTACGGTTAAATCCTGAAACTGCATTGCTTCAAGGCCCAGTTGCGCCCAGAAACTTTCAGGTGCAAAGGCATGAATGGTAATGCCAAGTGGGATCATGAACATATTGGCGACACAGTGTTCAAAACCACTGGAGACAAACATTGCCACTGGCATAATGGTCATCGCCGCTTTTGTCATTGCGTTAGCCGAGCTGAAGGTCAGCCATATTGCCAGACACACCAACAGGTTACATAAGACGCCAAGAAAAAAGGCTTCCAGAGTGGTGTGGTGCAATTTGTGCTGGGCAATATTGAGTGCATTCAGACCCCATTGACCATGATCCATCTGATACAACCCGGCACCTGAGACGATAAACAGCAGCGCCATTGCACCGATGAAGTTTCCCAGATAGACCTTACCCCAGATAGACAGCATTTTGCGCAGGCTAATCTGCTTGTTGGCCCAGGAAATCGAGGAGAGGACGGAACTGGTAAACAATTCACCGCCACAAATGACAATCAGTATCAAGCCCATGCTGAATGCCAGCCCGCCAACCAGGCGAGTCAGCCCCCAGCCAGCGTTCCCACTTCCTGTCGTCACCGTGATATAGAAAAGAAACGCCAGGCCGATAAAAGCACCGGCCATCACCGCTAAACTCAGCGTCATACCACTGGTTTTTTTTGCCTTGCTGATCGCGAATTTTTCTGCTTCAGCCATCATCTCTGATGGAGAAAACAACTGGATGTTATTGGATTGGGTGGTCGACATACGCACTCCCTAATCTATTTTTCATTATTACCTCCTTTTCAAACAAGACATTATG
>NZ_WXWP01000374.1:0-5243 GCF_009904765.1 Vibrio sp. V39_P1S14PM300 | reverse complement strand
ATCTATTGCAGATGTTTACTGGATTCTGTAATTTTACTACCAGTTATCTTTAATCAGAAATTAAGTTGTGGAGCAACTATAATGACTATCAAAGTAGGTATTAACGGTTTTGGCCGTATCGGTCGTTTCGTATTCCGTGCAGCGCAAGAGCGTAACGACATCGAAGTTGTAGGTATCAACGACCTGATCGACGTAGAATACATGGCTTACATGCTGAAATACGACTCAACTCACGGCCGTTTCAACGGTACTGTTGAAGTTGAAGGCGGTAACCTGATCGTTAACGGCAAAACTGTACGTGTAACTGCAGAACGCAACCCAGAAGACCTGAAATGGGACGCAATCGGTGTTGACGTTGTTGCTGAAGCAACTGGTATCTTCCTGACTGACGAGACTGCGCGTAAGCACATCACTGCTGGTGCGAAGAAAGTTGTTCTGACTGGTCCTTCTAAAGACGCAACTCCAATGTTCGTTAACGGCGTAAACTTCGACACTTACGCAGGCCAAGACATCGTTTCTAACGCTTCTTGTACTACTAACTGTCTGGCGCCTATCGCTAAAGTACTGAACGACAAGTTCGGTATCGAATCTGGCCTGATGACAACTGTTCACGCAACAACTGCAACTCAGAAAACTGTAGACGGTCCTTCTGCGAAAGACTGGCGCGGTGGTCGTGGTGCTTCTCAGAACATCATCCCATCTTCAACTGGTGCAGCTAAAGCAGTAGGCGTTGTACTTCCAGAAGTAAACGGCAAACTGACTGGTATGGCTTTCCGCGTACCAACTGCTAACGTTTCTGTTGTTGACCTGACTGTAAACCTGGTTAACGGTGCTTCTTACGAAGAAATCTGTAAAGCAATGAAAGACGCGTCTGAAGGCGAACTGAAAGGCGTTCTGGGCTACACTGAAGACGCAGTTGTATCTCAAGATTTCATCGGCGAAACTTGCACTTCAGTGTTCGATGCTAAAGCAGGTATCGCACTGACTGACAAATTCGTTAAAGTTGTATCTTGGTACGACAACGAAATCGGTTACTCAAACAAAGTTCTTGACCTGATCGCTCACATCTCTAAGTAATGTAAGCATTAGCGATAAGCTTGTCTTTGAAAGATAAGACGTAAAGAAAGGCGGCTCTCGAGTCGCCTTTTTAGTATCTGTCGTTCTCGGGCATGCTTCGGTCCGAGCACAGTTTCAGGAGTTCAGAGTATGGATTTGAAAACCCTCCCCGCCTTAACCGTTCTGTCAGACAGCGTAACAATCGTCGAACTTGACGGGGTTAAAGTCGTGCGCGTCCTGCACGAAAAAGCCACCGCTGGAATTGCCTTACATGGCGCACATGTGCTGTCATTTGCTCCGGCCGGACAACCTGATGTTATCTGGATGAGCGACCAAGCCGTATTTGACGGTAAAGCGGCATTGCGCGGCGGCATCCCGGTGTGCTGGCCTTGGTTTGGTCGCATTGCTGCTCCGTCGCATGGCTTCGCACGCAACAGCGAATGGACGCTGCTTGAACATCGTGAAAACGAGCAAGGCGTTATCATCGAGTTAGGATTACGCCCCAACGAACAAACGCTCACGCTGTGGCCACACCAATTTGATGCACGTTTGATCATAGAAGTCAGTGATACTCTGAAAGTCACCCTGGATGTCGTGAACACGGATCAACACGCCTGGACCTTCTCCGGCGCGCTGCACACTTACCTCAACGTCGCTGACATCCGCGAGGTCTCTGTTCGTGGCATGGGCAGTGATTACATTGACAGTTTGCAGAATGAAAAAGCGTGTCAGGGTGGCGATGTCCTGCAACTGAGCGACACCATCGATCGGGTATACACGCAACCAGAGGCTCACATTAAGGTGGCCGATAGCCGTTTTGAACGCACTTTGGTGGTGGAAAACAGCGGTCACAATGCCGCAGTCCTGTGGAATCCTTGGGCGGCAGGTGCGCAGGCGATGGCCGATATGGCCGACGACGGCTATCTGACCATGCTGTGCGTAGAATCCACCCTGCATGCACCTAGCCTGGAGCAAGGTAAAATATTGCAACCTGGAGAGCACTACCAGCTCTCAACCCTCTTATCAGTAGCATAACCATTCAGGCCAGCACTCGCTGGCCTCTTCTTTGCCTGTCATTTTTTCATCCTCGTGGGTCTTGATAAAGCCAGCCGGTGGATTTTGGTGCTTTTCATCTGTTTCATTAATAAGAATCAAACAAGCACTCGGGGGAACTTTGTAGTATCCGTGGGTTAAATTTATGCGTCAGACGGATTTAACCGCCTACATTACTAGGTGTCACGTCAACCAGGAATCACGAAGAATGATAGAAAAGTATAAAAATCAAAGTGTCGGTTTTCAGCTCAAGCTGGTTATCACACTCTGCCTGCTGGTCGCCTTTACCAGTATTGCCGTATTGGTGTATCGCAACGCGTCGCAGGTTCTGCTGGAGAACACACTGAAAGAACATCAGTCAAAAGTCGAAACCATGGCCAAAACCATTGCCGGTCAGTTTGATGCTTATCTGCATACGGCCGAAGTCTTGGAGTCCACGTTTCGAAACGGCTATCTCGCAGGGGTCTACGTTGAAAATTACACCGTGGATTTTGAAGGCAAACAAATCCCCAACATGACTCAGTACGGGGAAAGCTTGATCAATGACACCAAACTGGTCGACAGTTTTACCCGTGACACAGGTGCGGTCGCAACGCTGTTTGCGCCGCTGGGCAACGACTTTATCCGCGTATCGACTTCACTGAAAGATCCGAGCGGCCAGCGCGCCATCGGCACTACGCTGGGACCGGATCATCCCGGCTATCAACAACTGGTCAACGGCCAGCCTTACTATGCTCAGGTAACCTTGTTTGGTGAGCGTTATGTGACCTACTACGCCCCGATTACCGATGCCAATGGCAAAGTCAATGGCCTGTCGTTCATTGGGCTGCCGGTGGAAAATGCCACTCAGGAACTGTTTACTGCGCTGAAAACCGTCAGTTGGGGCGAAACGGGGTACACCATCATTGTCGACAATGCCAAAGACAATCAGGGTCATTACCTGCTTCATCCCGTGCGTAAAGAGAGTGATGCGCCCATTCAGGACGTCCGTGACTACAATGGCGACACGCCGTTTCATCAAATCTTTACTCAGCCAAGTGGCCTTATTCTCTACCCGTTTGCGAGTCAGGGCACGATTGGTGAGAAATACCTGGTGTTTACCGAGGTTCCGGGCTGGAACTGGAAACTCCTCGGTGGCACCTTTATCAGCGAAGTCACTCAGGGCAGTCAGACACTGCTTAAACTGATCATCATTATCTCGCTGCTGGTAGCGCTCGCTACATTTGTGATTCTGACTCTGGTGCTCAACCGCACCCTGAAACCCTTGACCATACTCAACGGCTACATGGGTCGGTTGGCGAAAGGCGAAGTGAGTATTCGCATTCCTGCCTCGGACCACAGCTCCAAAAATGAAATCATCAACCTGAATAACGGGGTGGCCAATATGGCCGGTCAACTGAATGAGCTGGTGAGTGAAATCCGCGCCACAAGCGATGAAGTGGAACACAGTTCAAACAGTGTCGCTCAGGATGCGCGTCAAAACCTCGCCCAGTCTGATCGTCAGCAAGAGCAGGTCGAGCAGGTGGTTACCGCCATTGAAGAAATGGCCTCGTCCGCTCAGTCCGTCGCCCAGCAAGTGGAAAGCATTGCGGAAAACGTTCGCCTGGCCAATACCGACAGTCAGTCCGGCCTGGAAATGGTGGAAGGCGTGTGTATTGATGTCGCGCAGCTCAACGATCAACTCGACAATTCGGCGAGCGCGATTGAACAAGTAAATCGTGACAGCGAAAGCATTCAGACCGTCACCAAGATGATTGATGAAATCGCCGAGCAAACCAACTTGCTGGCATTGAACGCCGCGATTGAAGCAGCCCGCGCCGGTGAGCAGGGACGCGGTTTCGCCGTAGTGGCCGATGAAGTGCGCACTTTGGCTCACCGCACTCAAACCTCAGTGCAGGATGTGGTCGAAATCATCGAAAAACTCAAAGGCTCAACCCATAACGCCGTCAATCTGATGAACCAGAGCCAAACCAGCGCCAATCAGGTGCTTAACAAAGCTCAGGATGCCGGTACGGCACTGGAAGCGATAGCCGTTCAGGTGCAATCGATCGCCTCTCAGGCTGAGGCCATCGCCGCCACTTCGGAAGAGCAGGCACAGGTCTCTCAGGAGATCGCTGCCAATGCCCATTCCATCAGTGACCTGAACCGGGCAAGTCGCGATACCAGTGCGAAAACCACCGACAGTGCCGCAGAGCTGCAACGTCAGGCTCAATCACTCAAGCAACAAGTGGACTTTTTCCACTAATCCCACCAGAGCCGGTCTGTCCGGCTCTTTTTATTTCGCCTGATCGGGCGGTTTTTGGTAGACTTGCCGCCCTGCTTAACCGTTGAGGTCGTTATGAGTTACCAGTGCCCCCTTTGTCATCAAACCTTGTCCCTGAACGAACGGACTTACCAGTGTGAGAACAACCACCAGTTCGATATGGCAAAGGAAGGTTATGTCAATCTGATGCCGGCCCATCATAAGCGCTCCAAAGATCCAGGCGACAACAAAGAGATGATGCAGGCACGCCGCCGCTTCCTGGAAGGCGGCCACTACGACCCAATGCGTCAAGCTGTCGCCCAGTTGTGCGCAGAATACCTGGAAGAGGGTCAGGCCCGGTTGCTCGATATCGGTTGTGGCGAAGGTTACTACACTGATCAGGTTGAACGGACACTGTCGGCATGCTCGCCAACCGCATGCACGTTCGGTCTCGATATCTCAAAAATCGCGATTCGTTACGCTTCAAAACGTTACCCGAACTGCCACTTTAGCGTGGCATCCAGCCACCGTTTACCCTTCGCAGACGGCAGCCTGGACGCCATCTTGCGTATTTACGCGCCATGTAAAGCCGAAGAGCTGAATCGAGCTCTCAGCCCAGAAGGTGTGGTGATTACCGTGACACCCGCAGCTCGCCATCTCTACCAGTTGCGTGAACACATATATCAACAAGTACGCCTGCACAACGAAGAGCCAGAACAGATAGACGGCTTTGAACTGGCCGCTCAGCAGACACTCAATTACATCATGCAACTGCCAGGTAATGACGCCTTTGACCTGCTGCAAATGACGCCTTTTGCTTGGAAAGCCAGTGATGAACTCCGCGAGAAGCTGAAGTCATCTACACTGTTTGAGTGTGAGGCCGATTTCATGC
>NZ_WXWP01000174.1:0-5296 GCF_009904765.1 Vibrio sp. V39_P1S14PM300 | reverse complement strand
CTGCAAGATTATATTGTTGAACACCAAGGAATAGATGTTGCAGTGACGGCGTAACTTAATCGATGGCGAGAGGAGAATATAAGAGACTGTCATCTCGCCATTTGTAACATTTCATTGACATTTTGCTAGTTTTTTTATCAACTGGTCTGACCAAGTTAAAGGCAGGCAGATGTCATGAATTCTTCTCTACGCAAAGCAAACCTGTACCTCAGTTTGTTCGGCTTCTTTAAAGTACCGCTGATTTGGTGGTGCCGTCCTAAAATCCTCCACCTCGATGAGCGTAAAGTTGAGGTCCGTATTCCTCTGAAAAAGAAAACCAAAAATCACCTCAACAGCATGTATTTCGGCGTCTTGGCTGTTGGTGCTGATGTGGCTGGCGGCTTCATGGCGATGAGCAAAGCAGAGTCACGCGGCGAGAAGATTTCACTAGCGTTTAAAGCGGTTGAAGGGAAGTTCCTCAAACGACCAGAAGCTGACGTGCATTTTGTTTGTGAGGATGGCCCACTGATTGATGCCATGCTGGATGAAACATGTCGTTCGGGCGCGCGCGTCAATCAGGCGGTGAAAATCACCGCCGTCTGTCCGACATTACATGGTGACGAGCCTATGGCAGAGTTTTTATTGACACTTTCACTGAAGAAAGTGGTTTAGTCATCCAGTTCAATTTGTTCAATGGCCACTATTCTGCTGCGGTTTAATACAATCTTCCAGCGATAGTATTTCACTTCGCCATTGAGAGTGTTCTCTTTGGCGACAAGGTTGAGCAGGTGACGTTTCTCTACCGACTCTCTGGTGACCTGGCCATTATTCAGCACGTAGAGTTTGTTTGAACCTTTATCCATCAACCGAGTGAGGAAACGCATGTTAATAAACATGGTCTCCCGTGTTTCTTCGTAACCGCTCATGAATTTAGAGGTCGACATTTCCGTGTGCGAGCGGTAATGCAGGATTTGTTCTTCACGTTGTGCCACGCGCTTTTTGCGGATCGTCTGAATACGGTCTGGCAACTCGCTGAGTTTTTCAAAGTCCAGCCACTCGCTTTTCTGACCGACTGTTTTGTTGGTCGTCGGGTCGATGTAGCGTCGACGCCATTTAGGCTTACCTCTGCGAATCCAACGCCATAAGGCATCACGCAGGTCGTCTTTAAAAATTTCGCGCAGAGCGTAAATCAAAGACATGGCAACGATGAAAGAAGCAGTGATTTCTCCCCAATAGTCTCGGGCTAGAACGGCGGTGATGGTTACAAACACCATCACCAGACCTGTTGCAAAGCCTTTGACTGCGCGTTTCATATTTTTTCCCAGAGATATGGTTTTCTCTTTAAGCAGAATTGGGTGCTCAATCAAACGACGCAACAGGCGCATTTTATTGCTCATGCGCGTGACATCTTCACGCACGCTTTGAGAATTGTATTCGTTGAGCTTACGATGCGCGGCTTCTTTTTCAACAATAGCGATCAGGCGTTCTTTAATGGTTTTGTAGTCACCTTCGCGGGGCAGGTGAGCCACCAGCGCCAAGAACTTCTGACCGGTATACCAGGAGAGGTAATTATCAATATTGGCATAGTAACGTTTGAGGTTTTCTTCATACGGGATACTACGGCGCAGGCGTTTTAGAATATCGAGTGCGAGCTCTATAATTTCATCAATTTCGTCTTCGGTGACCGGTGACGCTTCATTTTTTCGTAGCTCACTAACGGCCTTATCCAGAGCAATCACGTACTGATAGGCGAATAAGCTCAGGCTGACCCGGTATTGCGTGGTAGAAAGGTGGCCCCGTTTTGCCAAGCGACTGTGTACCAAAGGCAGAAGTATCTTGTCACTGAAGTAGGCACGTTTCTGCTGCATTGAGCCGTAGTACAGCTCAGATTCGGAGGTGACTTCCGGTGTCAGTCCCAACTCACCGGGGACAAACAGATACCAATCTAATCGACACTTTTTGCTGGTTGCCAGCGCGTGAGAAATGCGGAGAGTGATGCCATCGTGTTTATCAACTGTGACCAAAAGTGCGCCCCTGAAAAAATAGATAAATTCCTTTCGAAGAGAGAGCAAGGATATCAGAGTTTAGGTATAATCACCGCAAATTTGAGATGAGACAGAAAAAATGATTAAAGTTGGTCAAATAAACCGCCTGGAAGTGGTAAAACGCGCGGATTTTGGACTTTTTCTGGATGCGGGTGACTTTGGTACCACGCTGCTGCCAAACAGACATGTGCCGGAAGGGACAGAAATTGGGCAGTCTCTGGATGTGTTTCTGTATTTTGATTCAGACAGTCAGCTTGTGGCTACGACCGAAGAGCCCATTGCTCAAGTGGGCGAGTGGGGGCTGATGAAAATTGAAGGCGTAAACAGCACGGGCGCGTTCGCCAGTTGGGGGATTAAAGACAAAGATCTGCTGATCCCATACAGCGAGCAACGTAGTCGTTTACGCGCAGGACAAACGATCCTGGTATATGTCTATACCGATAAGGCGTCGGGTCGTATTGTTGGTACCACGAAGTTTAATAAACTATTGGACAAAGAACCGGCTAATTACACGTGTAATCAGCAGGTTGAACTGCTGATCGCTGAACGTAGTGATCTGGGTTATAAAGCGATCATTGACGGCAAGCATTGGGGCATGATTTTTTCATCGGATGTTTTTGGCAAGGTTTTCATCGGTAAGCGCTTAAAAGGGTACATCAAAGAACTGCGCCCAGATGGCAAAATCAACTTGTCGTTACAGAAAGTGGGCGTCGCCAAAATGGATGATTTGAGCGAAAAAGTACTTGATCTACTTGAGAAAAAAGGCGGGTTCCTACCTTTGAATGACAAGTCATCGCCGGAGGCTATTTTTGCTGCGTTCCGAACCAGTAAAGGCACATTTAAAAAGACGATTGGTGGCTTGTATAAGCAAGGCCGAATTGTCATTGAAAAGGATGGCATTCGTCTCGCATAACGCAGCGGTTAAAAAACGGCCTAAAACCGATCCTGTTTTAGGCCTAGGGGAAGGGCTCCTACAGAGCCTGCGCTAAATCACTGATATCATTTCACTTAATGACTACTTAATTGTAGTACATAATCGTGATTTCGCTAGGCTCTGGCAGAATTTCATACTATCGTTTGACGGTTCAGAACAAGTTTTTATCTCTAACTAGTTCTCTTGGAAGGCCATTTTTAATCCGGTTGCCCACCCACTTTCCAAGGCCGATCACATCGTTATCTAATTTTACGATCACTTCTCCCTGGCCTGACAGGCCCTCTGGGCGTACATCCCGGCCCATAAACCACTCTCGTGCATCGTCTACCGATATGCAGACGCTGTTTGCTTCATCACCGGTGGCTAACGCTGTTGCGACCTGATGTTGCCAGCGATATCCTTTTTTGTGCGCCTCGGCGATTTTTATCCCCATACGTGAAAAGCGTAACTCGCCAATCATAGGTTCCAGTGCTTCAGGAAACAGCCACACGTCGTTGTCACGCAGCCAGATTTGGGTGTTATCAGGCAGCCTGATGTCTAGGGTGTTACGTAACTGTATTTCGATATCGCTACTGATTTTCTTCGAGGCTTTTTCAAACGGGAACTTACCCATCTTCTTCTTTACGTCTGGCGGGACGACTGAGCCTGTTTTACGAAGTCGGGCCACAAAGAAGCCTTCGCAATCGTATACCTGTGGGAAAATGTGTAAAAAGCCATCCTCGGTGATGGCATGTTCTGCGCCTTCAAACAGAGAGTGCAGTGGTTCGAACTCAACGTTTTCACCAAACGTGTTTTTCAGGTGATGACAAACCTGCTGGTTTTCTTCAATACTCAATGTACAAGTTGAATACACCATGACACCACCTGGCTTGAGGGCATGGAATGCGCTTTCAATCAAATCCTTCTGCGTTTCAGAGATGGAAATAACCGACTCTTTGCTCCAGTTTTTCATCGCATCGGCATCCTTACGCACGGTGCCTTCCCCGGAACAGGGCGCATCAATCAAGACCGCGTCAAATTGCTCTGGTAACCAGCCACCAAAAACACGGCCGTCAAAGTTGCTCAACGCACTGTTTCTTACGCCGCAACGTTCAATGTTGGCATGCAGGACTTTTACCCGGCTGGATGAAAACTCGTTGGCGACTAGAACGCCCTGATTGTTCATCAAAGCCGCGATTTGTGTGGTCTTTGAACCCGGAGCCGCGGCCATGTCCAGCACGGTATTAAATTGTGGTTGGTGCTCAAATAATGCGGACACCGGCATCATTGAACTGGCTTCCTGGATATAGAACAAACCAGCCATGTGCTCAGCGGTGTTCCCTAGTGGGACCTGCGATTCGTCTGCTTCAATCCAGAAACCGGTCTCACACCAGGGAACCGGAGACAGAACCCAACCTTTTGTGGCGGCACGGCTTAGGAAATCGTCGACGGAAACTTTCAGGGTGTTTACACGGATGCTCTTACGCAACGGACGTTGGCACGCTGCCACGAAATCGTCCATGTTGAGATGAGCAGGAAGGATAGACGCTATTTCCTGAAGAAACGCGTCTGGCAGATAGACATTCTGGTGCAAGTGTTTAGCCCGTTAAAAAATTTGCGCAGATTATAACGGAAAAGTGCGGTAATTGGAGTGTTTCACACAAAGAAACCGCGCCGCCATTGGCTGCGCGGTGTATCGGAGACTACGGCTTAGGAATGGCGGTCCGCCATTTGAGCCAGTTATCTTCGGCGGCGGGATAAAGGTAGAAAGACTGGCCTTTTTTTGCTGCAGGAGAGAGATTGGGTTGTTCAGGTGTCGCGAAAGAAATTCCGCCGCGCACCAGTGAGTCCAATGTGCCGGCTTTTATGCTCGCGCCTGCCAGACCAATCGAAACATCGACACCGGAAGTATTCCAGAATACGGTATTAGTGCGAATCAAATAGGCGTATTGAGGCTGGATCCGGATGGTACTGACCACACGATCAGCGAATTCGCCCAAACGCACGTCTGTGACCTCACCAACTTCCATATCACGGAATAAAACTGGCGTACCTACGGCCACGGAACCACGCTTTTCTGCCTGTAAGGTAAACTCAATACTGTTGGTTTGCATCGGTTGGTGACCCAGAGAAAATAGACTCTGGGTTTTTCCTTTGCCGGGGGCGACGTTAATTGATTTACTCAGCAGATTCTGCAAGTTTTTAACACCACCAAGGCCAATTTCAAGCTCCGCCATCCAAAAGTGACTACCGGCTCGTGCGATGTGATCGGCAAATTCAGGTAAGACGCGCACTTTCACCTCGACTTCATTACTTTTGAAGCTTGGGTAAACGAGTGATACTTCACCCACCTGTACAC
>NZ_WXWP01000296.1:0-5299 GCF_009904765.1 Vibrio sp. V39_P1S14PM300 | reverse complement strand
TCTCCGAAGGGATCGATAACTCGCGAGTATTGATTTTTGACATACATTCTTCCTTGTTGCGGCCAAACCGTGCTTCCGTGCACCAGATGTTACGACTAAAACGTCAAGCAATAACGGGCTGCTTTTTTATTTAATTATTATAGAGATTGACAATAATGTACGAAAAAATGCCCCACTTTGAGGTGGGGCACACAAGGAATTGGTCAAGTCTCAGCATTGAGATGAGATTAATAAAGCGTATCAATCCGTAAATGCGGTGAGATCGACATCCTGATTGTAATCCACTTGCTCAAAACCAAAGCCGTTCAGGCGTAGGAACTCCTGTTTATATCCGGCATAGTCACCAAGCTGTTGGAAGTTGCTCTGGTTGAGTTTGCCAAGGAGTGCACGAACTTTTTCCTGCGTATCGGGATTTAACTCCCAGTCATCCATTCTCACCAGCCGTTCTCCGTCGACCGGAACACCAGCCCGGCAGTAGAGTTTTTCCTCAAACAGGCGGTGCATTTGTTCGATACAGCCTTCATGGGTTCCTTTTTCTTTCATGACTTTGTACAAGGCAATCATGTAAGGGCTAAGACCTGGGATAAACACGCTTGCTTTGGTGACTAGGGCCTTACACACCGTGGCATAAGCGCCACCGTTATAGTTTGCCAGTTTTAGATTGAGCGAGTGACTGGTTTGGTGCAGGTCGACCTTGGCACGGCCCAGTGTGCCGTCGAGGTAAATAGAGTGTGTGACCTCGGGGCCAATATAGGAGAAGGCGATGGTTTTGCACCCCTCGGCGATGGAGTCATTATTGATCAGCGTGTCAATCCAATCTTCCCAGTCTTCGCCTCCCATGACTTTAATGGTGGCTTCGATTTCCTTCTCTGAAGCGGGCTCTAACTGAGAATCGATCCATTGATCGTTTTCCAACAAAATCGACGATCCCGACACCGGTTCGCCAATCGGCTTAATCGCCGAACGCCAGAGCTCGCCAGTCTCTGGATTTGGTCGAACTCCGGTTGCAAGGCTGTATATCACCAAATCAACTTCGCCTTCAAAATAGGTTTCGATGGCTTCAATCACTTCGTTTCTTACCTGCTGGGAAAAGGCATCACCGTTTATATTGATGGCAACCCGGCCTTCTTTTTCTGCGTGTTGTTTAAAGAAATGATTGTTGTACCAGCCAGCACTGCCAACGCCTTTATCTGACGGGCCACGCTCAAAAGAGACGCCGATGGTGTCAGCATTCGCGCCGAAAGTCAGCGCAATGCGTGCCGCCAGCCCGAAGCCGGATGATGCGCCGAGAATCAGAACGCGCTTCGGTCCGTGGGCGATCGGTTTGGCAGATTTTACGTATTGAATTTGTTGAAGAACGGCTTGTTCGCAGCCGGATGGATGAGCGGAACGTGCAACCACGCCCTGAATAATAGGTTCAATCATCATATGTTGTGCACCTGCCCGGTGTAAGTGATCAGGATAAGTACACAACATAGCGTAAAGTTGAGTAAAGTTTATTGAGCTAAACCATTAAATAGTCAGGCTTAGAGTAAATCGACGATTGAATCTGCGACAAATTCGGCAATCCAGGACTGAGCTTCAGGTTTTGGGTGCAGGCCATCATCCATAATCCACTGTGGATTACTGGTGATGATGCCTTCGAGGAAAAACGGGATCAACGCTACCGAGCGATCAGTGGCCAGCTCAGGGTAAATACCGGAAAACGCTTGGGTATAGCGTTTGCCATAGTTAGGCAGAACGTGAATTTGCATCAGAATAGGCGTTGCACCAGCGGCTTCTATGGTATCAATAATGGTGTTGAGATTCTGCTTAATGATAGGGGGAGCGAAACCACGCAGCCCGTCATTGGCGCCGAGCTCGATCAATACACTATCAGGCTTATGCTGATCCAGCAGTTGTGGCAATCGGGCGAGACCGTTTCCCGTGGTGTCACCAGAGATGCTGCCATTGATCACATCGACCGGTTTGCCTTTTTGTACCAACACATCCGGTAACAAGCTGGGCCATGCTTTTTCAATAGGCATTTGATAGCCTGCACTGAGGCTGTCGCCCAGAATTAACAGTGTTTCAGCACGCGTTTGAACCGAAAATATCAGAATAAAAATCAAGGAAAGTAGTCGAATCATGCAAACATCCGTTATTAAAGCTGAGTCTCTTAGTAAAGTAGTCTCCACTAAACAGGAAAGTTTAACAATCTTAACCAACATAAATCTGGACATTAAAAATGGTGAGAGTGTGGCGATTGTCGGAACGTCAGGCGCAGGAAAATCGACCCTAATGACATTGTTGGCCGGATTAGATACAGCGACCGGTGGAGACGTTGAATTGTTGGGGCAGTCTTTGTCGCAACTAGACGATGAGGCCAGAGCGGCAATCCGCAGTCAGTCCGTCGGTTTCGTGTTTCAGAGCTTCCTGTTAATTCCGAGCTTAACGGCGCTGGAGAACGTAACATTGCCGTGTTTGCTCAAAGGTGAAGAAGAAGACACTGAGCGTGCACGGGAACTGCTGTGTTCTGTTGGATTGGAACATCGGATGGATCATTCACCATCGCAACTTTCGGGTGGTGAACAACAACGTGTTGCTCTGGCACGGGCGTTCATGATTCAGCCTAAGATTCTGTTTGCGGATGAGCCTACTGGCAACCTGGATCAGAAAACCGCAGCCAAAGTTATCGAGTTACTTTTCGACCTCAACCAACAACACGGCACAACGCTGGTTCTGGTTACCCACGATATCAATCTTGCCCAGCGCTGTGACCGCCGAATGCATATCCAGTCAGGTCGGTTGGAGGAGGCATGAGTATGTCTGGCACGGTGAATCAGTCCAATAGACGTATCTGGTCGTGGAGCTGGAATGAAATCCGCCATGGACAGTTGTGGCCCATTTCAGTCGCGTTGACCTTAATCATCGCCTGTATTTTTGCTTTGTCTGCTCTGGCAGAACGCATGGAACAGGTGGTTGTAAAACAGGGGAAAGAAGCGTTAACCGCAGACAGTGTTTACGTCAGCGCCAATCCAGTTCCACCAGCGTTGCAGGCGGCGGCACGAAATCAGCAACTGAACACCTCTGTTATGACACGCTTTGCCACCATGGCTTTTAGTGAACAGACCATGCAGTTGGTAACCGTAAAAGCAGTGCAAGAAAATTATCCCTTGCGCGGTGAGATGCGTTTGTCGGACGGGAAAATAGAGCGCCAACATGTCAAGCCAGGCGAGTTGTGGCTTGATGAACGGGTATTCAATCTGCTTGAGGTCACTATTGGTGACAAGGTCACGTTAGGTGACGCCGATTTTGTGATAACAGGCCGTATCGTTGAAGAGCCAGGCTTGAGCTTCAACCCGTTTCAGCAGATGCCGGCGGTGTTGATCAATCAGGCCGATGTGGAGAAGACCGGTGCTGTGCAACTGGGAAGTCGAGTTCGTTACAGTTTGTTTGTTAATGGTACGGATGAGCAAATTGAAACACTCAAAGCGTCATCAACGTTAACACCGAGCGATCGCTGGCGCGATCAGAACTCAGCCAGTCGGACCAACGAAGTATTCCAGCGTACCGAACAGTATCTGTCACTGACGGTGGCGATAGTGGTGATTATGGCCGCTACGACACTGGTACTCACGTGTCAGCATTACGTTTCGACCAGGAAAAAGACCATTGCTATGTTGAAAAGTCTCGGGGCAAGCCGCCGCTGGATTCGGCGTTGGTTGTCAACCCAGGTACTGATTCTGTCTTTGATTGCTTCTGTCTTTGGCATCATCATTGGCATATTACTTGAAGTTCTCCTGCGCATACCTCTAACGGATTTGTTGCCCAATCCGCTGCCGGGGTATGGAATGGTACCGGCGCTGTTGGCGATTGGGGCCAGTGTGTTGATTGCTGTTCCGGCACTTGGCATCCCGTTGCTGTCGTTGCTGAATATCAACGCGGTCAATGTGATGCAACCTCAGGCTGATGACAAAACCAACCGGCGTTATGCCTGGCTGATACTGGTTCCTCTGCTGCCAATGGTTTACGCCTACAGCGACAATCGTTTGGTGTGGATTGTACTGCTGGGTATTTTAGTGTTGTTCATTGTGCTGGGGATGCTGTCGGTGTTGGTGACCCGTAGTCTGACGCGTCTGCCATTGTCGACATCGTTTAAACTGGCGCTAAGCCGCATCAACCGATCCTCTCTGTCTTCCGGCGTTCAGTTTGGCGCACTAGCCCTGTCACTGATGTTGTTGGCGGTAATGTGGCTGGTTCGCACAGATTTGCTTAGCGATTGGCAGCGAACCATTCCTCCTGATGCCCCCAACGCATTTGCATTAAACATCGCTTCTTACGAAAAAGACGCTTACCTCAACGCCCTCGATAGCGCGAGTGTCGACCGCTCAGAAGCCTATCCGATTATTCGCGGACGCTTATCGAAAGTAAATGGCGAAGACGCCAAACAAGTCGCCAATGGTGGGGAGGCAAGTGATGCCTTGCGTCGTGAAATTAACTTTACCTGGGCAGACGATGTGCCTGAGCACAACGACTTATTACAAGGGGAGTGGACGGATGACAATGGGGTTTCGGTAGAGTCTGATGTGGCGAGCGATTTGGGATTGATGCTTGGTGATGAACTGACGTTTGTCATTAACGGGCAAACGCTCAGCGCCAGAGTTAACTCAATCCGTCATGTGGAATGGCGAGACATGAAACCTAATTTTTACTTCATTTTCACTCCGGATGTGCTGAGCAGCATTCCGGCCACCTGGTTAGTCAGTTTCCGGATCGATCAACAGCATGATGCGTTGGTCACGTCATTGTCGCGCAATCATCCCACGGTCAGCCTGATGGATATTCGCAGCATGGGGGCCAAAATCCAGCAGTTATTAACACAGATTGTCTGGTCGATAACTTTACTTGCGGCTATTGGTGTAGTGGCTGGGCTGTTACTGATTTTCACTCTGCTGCGGCTGAGTTTGTCACAACGCCAAGACGAAATTCGCCTCTACCGGACGTTAGGTGCGAGTAAAAAACGGGTGACACGCACTATCTGGGCGGAATATGGACTGATGGCGTTGATTGCAGGTGTGGTTGCCAGTTTCGGTTCGGAGCTGGTTGTCGCCGGTGTGATGAAATTTGGGTTTGAATTGTCCCCAGCGCTGCACCTTTCCATGTGGTTAATGTTGCCTCTGGCTACTTTTTGCACACTTTTTGTGGTGGTGAGTAGTTTAATAAAAAGGCTATTAACCCCTGTAAATAAAGAGTTTAGTTAAGTCAAGTCGGGGATGTTTTTCTAGTTATCCACAAAAACAGTGGATAAGCTATGGGA
>NZ_WXWP01000252.1:0-5336 GCF_009904765.1 Vibrio sp. V39_P1S14PM300 | reverse complement strand
GTAGAAGCACGCCCGATACCAACGTGGGCCTGAGCTTCCGCTTTCCCCTGTTCCAACAGGATGATTATGGTGTCTTCAGCAGTTTAGCCTGCGAAGATATCGCAAAAAGTATAGCGTGACTTTGCGTCGGTGCGTCCGCCATTGATTGACCAGCTTCACGAACTTTCATATTAACCCGCACTCCGTTCGGTTCTGCTGTGACAGCCGTGACTTCAATTCTGTCGCCAAGAAAATGGGTATCCGCCACCACCATACGGCTTCTTTGCGAATCAAAACGAAACAGCGTCAAATAATAAAAAGCCCCCGAACCCTGATTGGAAACCACCATGGGCGCAAGATAGAGCGCGTCGCCCTCGGTCGTCCACGGTATAAGCCGTTGGGTATCCACCACCACTTGGCCTCGCTCGATGCCGTCGTCATACCGGCCGCGAGCTTGGTGGAGATCCGGGTCATATTGATCGATAAACGCGAATGCTTTGCTTTGCGGAACTTCAATCGTCCATGGATTTGCGGATTGAATCGAGAAAACCTGATCTACAATTGGATCAGCAGACACCTTCTGAGCAGGAAACTTAGCCAGAATCTCCTCATCACTGAGGCTGAAACGATAAACGCCGGCAATGGCAACAATGACCAGCAGCACGATGGGAATAAGGAGAATAAGAGGTAGGGGTAAGCGTCGCTTGTTCATAATCGATCCGGTGTCTTGTATCTTGGTTATTAGGATAGCTAATGGCGATACCTTACCACAGCGAAGGTACAGAAGATGATGGAAAGTAAATGCAAAATTAGAATTGCTGACTGCAGTTGCGGTCAGGTGAATCTGGTCTGCCGCGGCGAACCGGCCCGCACTTCGCTGTGCCACTGTTTTGAGTGTCAGAAACGAACCGGCAGCGTTTTCGGTGTTCAGGCCCGTTTCGGCGCAGAGCAAGTCTCTTACAGTGGTGACATGACTGAGTATACCCGCCTGGCCGACAGTGGTGCAGAAGTCACCTACTCCTTCTGTCCGCGTTGCAGCACCACAATGCTAATGCGATTGAGTGCCCTGCCGGACATGCTTGTCATTCCCGTCGGTGTCTTTAACCAGCTCGACTTTGCGCCACCGAGTTTCAGCGTGTATGAGGAGCGTAAACAAGGATGGGTGCAGTTTGACTGCCAAATCGAATACGACCGTTGACCACATTAGCGGCAAAGTAAAACATGATCCAGCTCATCACGGGCTGGATTTTTTGTTTATGGCGCTTGATCTTCCCAGCCTCAGAATTATGATGCAATTATAATAACATTATAATGTCATTAACATGTTTTCCGTGAGGAGTAACGCACCATGTTGGCCATTCTCGAAGCCAGACAAGCCGGCCTGCTGAATAAACACCAGTGGGTCAGAAACATCATTGCCGGTGTCATCGTTGGAGTCGTCGCCCTGCCCCTTGCCATGGCCTTTGCTATCGCGTCCGGCGTCAAACCCGAACAAGGTATCTATACCTCCATCATCGCAGGCGTTTGCGTCTCACTGTTTGGGGGAAGCCGGGTTCAGATCGCCGGCCCAACCGGTGCTTTCATCGTGGTACTTTCGGGGATCACCGCGCAGTATGGCTTTGAAGGTTTACAAATTGCTACGCTGATGGCTGGCGGCATCTTGCTGCTGCTTGGGCTGGCTAAAATGGGCAGCATCATTAAATTCATCCCTGCGCCTGTGATTGTCGGCTTTACTGCCGGGATCGGTGTGATCATCTGGGTTGGACAATGGCGGGATTTTTTTGGTTTGCCTGAGATACATGGTCAGCATTTCCATCAAAAACTGTTGCAGTTATTTGAAGTCCTGCCTCAGTTTCACCTGACCACCACCCTGCTGGCATTGTTGTCGCTGGCACTGGTTCTGCTTGGTCCGAAATTGCCCGGCGTTAAGCGCGTGCCCGGGCCACTGCTGGCGTTGTTGGTCGTTACCAGCCTCCAATATCTATTTCAGTTTGACGATGTGCGAACCATCGGCTCAGCCTTTGGCGGCATTCCACAGGGGTTGCCTGAGTTTTCTCTGCCCAACGTGACCTGGGGAAAAATGATCGAATTGCTTGGACCGGCTTTTACCATCGCGATGCTCGGGTCCATTGAATCACTCCTGTCTGCTGTTGTCGCCGATGGCATGGCAGGCACACGTCACAACTCCAATCAGGAGCTGGTCGGCCAGGGCATTGCCAACATCGCGGCACCACTGTTCGGCGGGTTTGCGGCAACCGGCGCCATTGCCCGTACAGCAACCAACATTCGCAATGGCGGCAATTCCCCACTTGCAGGTGTGATTCACTCAGTGGTGCTGGTGTTGATCCTGCTGCTGCTGGCACCTCTGGCGGTCCATATTCCGCTTGCCACACTGGCCGCCATCTTGTTTGTGGTGGCATGGAACATGAGTGAAGCCCGGCATTTTATCGCGATGATCAAGCGCGCACCACGTGCAGACGTTGTGATTTTACTGATGACGTTTACTCTGACGGTCTTCGCGGATCTTGTGGTCGCGGTCAACATTGGGGTGATTCTTGCCACGCTGCACTTCCTGCGCCGGATGGCAAGCAGCGTAGCCGTGCATCAAGCCAGCCACAAAGAGTTGGTGGAAGAGTTCGCGCACAAAGGATTAGGCGAGCTTCCGCCAGACGTACTGGTCTTTACCATCGACGGGCCATTTTTCTTCGCCGCCGTGGAAAATTTTGAGCAGGCACTCTCCAGTACTCACACTGAACCCAAAACACTGATCATTCGTCTGCGCTGGGTCCCGTTTATTGATATCACTGGCTTACAGGCGCTCGAAGACGTAATTCGGGCTCAGCAAAGCAAAGGCGTTACGGTGATGTTGTCCGGGGCCAACGAGCGGGTTGATAAGAAGCTGCGTAGAGCCGGAGTGGTGGGTTTGGTTGGAGAAGAACACTATTTCGCGCACATCGAACTGGCGTTGCAAGCCCTAAAATAATGCAATAAGCGGCGCAAGCCGCTTATTTTACCTGCGGGTTATTGGTCGCCCCGTCATCCAGATAGCTGACACCGTGTTTGTCCAGATAATCGCGAATCAATTGGCGAACGACTTGCGAAGGCGTGAGATCCTGCTGGGCGCACAACGACTCAAACGCTTGCTTTTTTCTTGGGTCAATCAACACGGTTAAACGCGCACTTTTCTTTTCCATTGTTCTTCACCAACATGATAATCCAATTAACATCAAATTATCATCCTCAACACACTGCAACAACTCTGATCCGCATTTTTTGTCACGCATTTCTCATTCTGGGCGCTTTTATTTATCAGCCGCTCAACAACCATTCCTTCTGGCCTCAACGAATTAACCATACATCGGTCTGTAAAAAACACATGCCTTTCAATAAAACATCGGATATATTGCAACACACTGGAAACATATTTTTAACCAAAATATGCAATCAGTACGGACTTTTCGTCTGAATAATTAACCCATTATGTTGAATAGTATTGCATCCGATTACAAATGCAGATACTCTTGTCAGTAGTGAGTAATTAAGGATGTTTAGTGAATACATATGCCACGGAGTTGGCAGTAATTGACTAGCAGTAACATGAGTAACCCTATGCAAAGTAACACTCAAGCCCTAGAATCCAGCCCAGAGAAGGGCAATTTCTGGATGTTTTTCATCCCATCTCTGATCGGTGTATTCCTGTTTATGGCACCCGTCAGTTACAACGGTGATATCACCATTCCTGTCGCCATCCTGGCGAAATCCATTCAGGCTCTGTTTGGTGACGCTCTGGTCGGCATCGTGACGGCCATTATCGCGTTTATGTCAGCCGCTTCTCTTTTGTGCAAAGTTTTCAAGCCGGCATTTGTCACTCAAAACGCATTCCTGAACGGATTGTTTAACCCGACCCCACTGTGGCTGGCGGTGCGCCTTATCGGCGGCGCTGCGGTTGTCATGACGTTTTTTCAGCTCGGTCCTAAGGCGGTCTGGGAAGAAAACACGGGGGGCCTGGTTCTGGAAGGACTGTTGCCGACCCTGTTCTCCGTGTTCATTTTTGCCGGTCTGTTGCTACCGCTGCTGCTGAACTTCGGTTTGTTGGAACTGTTCGGTACCCTGCTGTCTAAAGTGATGCGTCCGGTGTTTAATCTGCCTGGCCGTAGCGCGATTGACTGTATGGCATCCTGGCTGGGTGACGGTAGTGTCGGTATCCTGCTGACCAGCAAACAGTACGAAGATAAATTCTACACCGCGCGTGAAGCGGCTGTCGTGGGGACGACCTTCTCAGCGGTGTCCATTACGTTCAGTCTGGTGGTGATTGCTCAGGTCAACCTGGAACACTTGTTCCTGCCATTTTACGGTGCGATCTGTCTGGCTGGCTTTGTGGCAGCCGTGATCATTCCTCGTCTGCCACCATTGAGCCTGAAAAAAGACAAGTTCATCGACGGCACCGCACCACACAAAGACGCTGATGCCATACCTCAAGGTCACACTACCTTCTCCTGGGGAATGGAACTGGCCCTGAACAAAGCCGGCCAGGTTAAGTCTTTCAAAGAGGTGTTTGCAGAAGGCCTGCGTAACGCGGCAGATATGGTCTTTGGTGTACTGCCCGTCGTGATGGGACTGGGAACCATTGCCCTGATCGTGGCGGAATACACCTCTGTATTTGCTTTCCTTGGCCAGCCTTTCATTCCATTCCTGGAACTGCTGGGCATTCCGGAAGCGGCACAGGCGTCACAAACCATCGTGGTCGGTTTTGCCGATATGTTTATTCCGGCGATTCTGGCGGCTTCTATCGACAGTGAGATGACGCGTTTTGTGATTGCTGCGATGTCTGTCACTCAGTTGATATACATGTCGGAAGTGGGCGCTTTGCTGCTGGGCAGCCGTATTCCGGTGAACATCTTTGAGCTGTTTCTGATTTTCATCCTGCGGACCCTGATCACGCTGCCAGTGATCGCTGGTGTTGCACACCTGATTTTCTAATCAGCACCACCACTTAATAAATTGACAAGCCCTGCCATCGTGCAGGGCTTGTTTGCTTCTGCGCTCCGGTGCACTCCATATTCGTGACAGTGGGCTAATATCTAATACAGCGAACCTAAACTTAAGTATCAAATCTATTAATAACTCATTCCCTTGCCGGATGACTAACCTTATAATATTAGTACGTTTACCCTTTTTGGCTCGAAAGCAGATAAATCACCGGGAAAAGGCATGAAGTGGATAGCAACCGCAACTTTAATCCTACTCAGTACATTCAGCCACGCTGCCGATCTACTGATTCATATTGACGGGCGACAAGCGCAAACCGTTTCTCTGAGCCAACTGACGAACGAAGTCGACCAAGACAACATTACCAC
>NZ_WXWP01000369.1:0-5341 GCF_009904765.1 Vibrio sp. V39_P1S14PM300 | reverse complement strand
AGCCTGGCGATGTCCTACTCTCACATGGGGAAACCCCACACTACCATCGGCGCTAATTCGTTTCACTGCTGAGTTCGGCATGGAATCAGGTGGGTCCAAATCGCTATGGTCGCCAAGCAAATTCTTAAAATTCGGAAAGCTGCTTTTTAATTCTCGTTTTTACACATTCAATGTTCTTTCATTGAGTCCATCAAAACCCCTTGGGTGTTGTATGGTTAAGCCTCACGGGCAATTAGTACAGGTTAGCTCAACGCCTCACAACGCTTACACACCCTGCCTATCAACGTTCTAGTCTCGAACAACCCTTCAGGACACTTAAAGTGCCAGGGAAGACTCATCTCAGGGCTCGCTTCCCGCTTAGATGCTTTCAGCGGTTATCGATTCCGAACTTAGCTACCGGGCAATGCGTCTGGCGACACAACCCGAACACCAGAGGTTCGTCCACTCCGGTCCTCTCGTACTAGGAGCAGCCCCCTTCAATCTTCCAACGCCCACGGCAGATAGGGACCGAACTGTCTCACGACGTTCTAAACCCAGCTCGCGTACCACTTTAAATGGCGAACAGCCATACCCTTGGGACCGACTTCAGCCCCAGGATGTGATGAGCCGACATCGAGGTGCCAAACACCGCCGTCGATATGAACTCTTGGGCGGTATCAGCCTGTTATCCCCGGAGTACCTTTTATCCGTTGAGCGATGGCCCTTCCATTCAGAACCACCGGATCACTATGACCTGCTTTCGCACCTGCTCGAATTGTCATTCTCGCAGTCAAGCGGGCTTATGCCATTGCACTAACCTCACGATGTCCAACCGTGATTAGCCCACCTTCGTGCTCCTCCGTTACTCTTTGGGAGGAGACCGCCCCAGTCAAACTACCCACCAGGCACTGTCCTCACCCCAGATAATGGGGCTAAGTTAGAACATCAAACATACAAGGGTGGTATTTCAAGGTCGGCTCCACAGATACTGGCGTACCTGCTTCAAAGCCTCCCACCTATCCTACACATGTAGGCTCAATGTTCAGTGCCAAGCTGTAGTAAAGGTTCACGGGGTCTTTCCGTCTAGCCGCGGGTACACTGCATCTTCACAGCGATTTCAATTTCACTGAGTCTCGGGTGGAGACAGCGTGGCCATCATTACGCCATTCGTGCAGGTCGGAACTTACCCGACAAGGAATTTCGCTACCTTAGGACCGTTATAGTTACGGCCGCCGTTTACCGGGGCTTCGATCAAGAGCTTCGACCGAAGTCTAACCCCATCAATTAACCTTCCGGCACCGGGCAGGCGTCACACCGTATACGTCATCTTACGATTTTGCACAGTGCTGTGTTTTTAATAAACAGTTGCAGCCACCTGGTATCTGCGACTCTCAATAGCTCCATCCGCAAGGGACTTCACCGTCGAGAGCGTACCTTCTCCCGAAGTTACGGTACCATTTTGCCTAGTTCCTTCACCCGAGTTCTCTCAAGCGCCTTGGTATTCTCTACCCGACCACCTGTGTCGGTTTGGGGTACGATTCCTTACAATCTGAAGCTTAGAGGCTTTTCCTGGAAGCATGGCATCAATGACTTCACATCCGTAGATGCTCGACGTCGTGTCTCAGCCTTAAAGAGAGCCGGATTTACCTAACTCTCAAGCCTACGCACTTGAACCTGGACAACCGTCGCCAGGCCCACCTAGCCTTCTCCGTCCCCCCATCGCAATTGTAAGAAGTACGGGAATATTAACCCGTTTCCCATCGACTACGCCTTTCGGCCTCGCCTTAGGGGTCGACTTACCCTGCCCCGATTAACGTTGGACAGGAACCCTTGGTCTTCCGGCGAGGGGGTTTTTCACCCCCTTTATCGTTACTCATGTCAGCATTCGCACTTCTGATACCTCCAGCATGCTTTACAACACACCTTCAACGGCTTACAGAACGCTCCCCTACCCAATACAATAAATTGCATTGCCGCAGCTTCGGTTTACAGCTTAGCCCCGTTACATCTTCCGCGCAGGCCGACTCGACTAGTGAGCTATTACGCTTTCTTTAAATGATGGCTGCTTCTAAGCCAACATCCTAGCTGTCTGAGCCTTCCCACATCGTTTCCCACTTAGCTGTAATTTGGGACCTTAGCTGGCGGTCTGGGTTGTTTCCCTCTCCACGACGGACGTTAGCACCCGCCGTGTGTCTCCCGGATAGTACTTACTGGTATTCGGAGTTTGCAAAGGGTTGGTAAGTCGGGATGACCCCCTAGCCTTAACAGTGCTCTACCCCCAGTAGTATTCGTCCGAGGCGCTACCTAAATAGCTTTCGGGGAGAACCAGCTATCTCCAGGTTTGATTGGCCTTTCACCCCTAGCCACAAGTCATCCGCTAATTTTTCAACATTAGTCGGTTCGGTCCTCCAGTTGATGTTACTCAACCTTCAACCTGCCCATGGCTAGATCACCTGGTTTCGGGTCTATATCCAGAGACTGAACGCCCAGTTAAGACTCGGTTTCCCTACGGCTCCCCTAAATGGTTAACCTTGCCACTGAATATAAGTCGCTGACCCATTATACAAAAGGTACGCAGTCACAGGACAAGCCTGCTCCTACTGCTTGTACGTACACGGTTTCAGGTTCTATTTCACTCCCCTCACAGGGGTTCTTTTCGCCTTTCCCTCACGGTACTGGTTCACTATCGGTCAGTCAGTAGTATTTAGCCTTGGAGGATGGTCCCCCCATATTCAGACAGGATATCACGTGTCCCGCCCTACTCGATTTCACTGAACACGCATCGTCAACTACGGGACTATCACCCTGTATCGTCGGACTTTCCAGACCGTTCGTCTAATGCGTATAAAGCTTAAGGGCTAGTCCAATTTCGCTCGCCGCTACTTTCGGAATCTCGGTTGATTTCTTTTCCTCGGGGTACTTAGATGTTTCAGTTCCCCCGGTTCGCCTCATTAACCTATGTATTCAGTTAATGATAACTGCTTATGCAGTTGGGTTTCCCCATTCGGAAATCCCAGACTCAAGTGGCTTTTACTGCCTAATCTGGGCTTATCGCAAGTTAATACGTCCTTCATCGCCTCTGACTGCCAAGGCATCCACCGTGTACGCTTAGTCACTTAACCATACAACCCGAAGGAGTTTCGAATTGATGGTAAACAACCAAAGTTGCTGTCTCATTATTTGAATGAGCGAGACAGCTTTCGATTTTGCCGGACTCAAATTCCAAGAACACTTGAATGTGTTTTTAGTTGTATTCAAATACATGAATACTTTGAGAACTTTACAAGTAATCATAAAGATTACTTTGTCAGCTTTCCAAATTGTTAAAGAGCTAGATTCATTAAAGAACCATTTTTAAACACACTCGTAAGAATGCTTAAAGATGGTGGAGCTAAGCAGGATCGAACTGCTGACCTCCTGCGTGCAAGGCAGGCGCTCTCCCAGCTGAGCTATAGCCCCATCAAGGTGTCGATACTCCTGCCAATCTCCCGGGAAGAAAATTGGTGGGTCTGAGTGGACTTGAACCACCGACCTCTCGCTTATCAGGCGAACGCTCTAACCACCTGAGCTACAGACCCAGTATCGTCTCTTTACATAAACCGTATCAATCTGTGTGGACACTCATCGTGAATAATCATCGTATAAGGAGGTGATCCAGCGCCAGGTTCCCCTAGCGCTACCTTGTTACGACTTCACCCCAGTCATGAACCACAAAGTGGTGAGCGTCCTCCCGAAGGTTAAACTACCCACTTCTTTTGCAGCCCACTCCCATGGTGTGACGGGCGGTGTGTACAAGGCCCGGGAACGTATTCACCGTGGCATTCTGATCCACGATTACTAGCGATTCCGACTTCATGGAGTCGAGTTGCAGACTCCAATCCGGACTACGACGCACTTTTTGGGATTCGCTCACTTTCGCAAGTTGGCCGCCCTCTGTATGCGCCATTGTAGCACGTGTGTAGCCCTACTCGTAAGGGCCATGATGACTTGACGTCGTCCCCACCTTCCTCCGGTTTATCACCGGCAGTCTCCCTGGAGTTCCCGACATTACTCGCTGGCAAACAAGGATAAGGGTTGCGCTCGTTGCGGGACTTAACCCAACATTTCACAACACGAGCTGACGACAGCCATGCAGCACCTGTCTCAGAGTTCCCGAAGGCACCAAAGCATCTCTGCTAAGTTCTCTGGATGTCAAGAGTAGGTAAGGTTCTTCGCGTTGCATCGAATTAAACCACATGCTCCACCGCTTGTGCGGGCCCCCGTCAATTCATTTGAGTTTTAATCTTGCGACCGTACTCCCCAGGCGGTCTACTTAACGCGTTAGCTCCGAAAGCCACGGCTCAAGGCCACAACCTCCAAGTAGACATCGTTTACGGCGTGGACTACCAGGGTATCTAATCCTGTTTGCTCCCCACGCTTTCGCATCTGAGTGTCAGTATCTGTCCAGGGGGCCGCCTTCGCCACCGGTATTCCTTCAGATCTCTACGCATTTCACCGCTACACCTGAAATTCTACCCCCCTCTACAGTACTCTAGTCTGCCAGTTTCAAATGCTATTCCGAGGTTGAGCCCCGGGCTTTCACATCTGACTTAACACACCACCTGCATGCGCTTTACGCCCAGTAATTCCGATTAACGCTCGCACCCTCCGTATTACCGCGGCTGCTGGCACGGAGTTAGCCGGTGCTTCTTCTGTCGCTAACGTCAAATAATGCATCTATTAAACACACTACCTTCCTCACGACTGAAAGTGCTTTACAACCCGAAGGCCTTCTTCACACACGCGGCATGGCTGCATCAGGCTTGCGCCCATTGTGCAATATTCCCCACTGCTGCCTCCCGTAGGAGTCTGGACCGTGTCTCAGTTCCAGTGTGGCTGATCATCCTCTCAGACCAGCTAGGGATCGTCGCCTTGGTGAGCCCTTACCTCACCAACTAGCTAATCCCACCTGGGCATATCCTGACGCGAGAGGCCCGAAGGTCCCCCTCTTTGAGCCGAAGCTATTATGCGGTATTAGCCATCGTTTCCAATGGTTATCCCCCACATCAGGGCAATTTCCCAGGCATTACTCACCCGTCCGCCGCTCGACGCCGATATCGTTCCCCGAAGGTTCAGATATCTCGTTTCCGCTCGACTTGCATGTGTTAGGCCTGCCGCCAGCGTTCAATCTGAGCCATGATCAAACTCTTCAATTTAAGATTTTGTCGGCTCAATGAATACTGAACATTACATATAGTAATGTTTGAATTGACTGTGCTGAGTCCGAAGACTCAATGGTCACTTCGTATCATTGAAACCTAAGTTGATGTCGAAACATCAATTTGGATTATCATCAACGAGTGCCCACACAGATTGATAGGTT
>NZ_WXWP01000164.1:0-5353 GCF_009904765.1 Vibrio sp. V39_P1S14PM300 | reverse complement strand
TCTAATTTCTTATGCAAATAATGAAGAGCTTAGCGATTGGCTTGTTCAAATAGTAGCTGTTTGATGAAGTTTTCACTGAGCACGTTTTTCTCCCGTTGAAGGTTCAATTATTTTTTCTGCTTTGAGTTGAGTTTCAACAAGCTGCATCATGGCTTGTATCTCTACTACTTTTTTGCTGGTGTAATTAGAGTCACTGTGCTGGTTTTCTAGATTTCGGAATAACTCTCCTAGCTTTAACACCCCGCTAGACGATGCAGAGCCCTTTGCTCCGTGAGCTAAGCTCCTAATATCCTCGGGGCGATTTTTCTGAACGGCGATTTTTATTTTTTCGAAGTCATTGGTAACGCTATCCCAAAACATTGAAAGTACAGCGCGTTGCATTTCTTTATCTTCACTGCCGATGACGCTGGAGAGATGCTGGTAGTCAATGAGGTTGCTATCATGAGTGATTTCGACAGTAAGATCGTTAAATTGATCCGTTGAAGAGTGCTCGTTGATATTCTTCTTGTCTCGCAATGCCTTTCCACGTAATCGCAGTGACAGCACCTTCTTCAACGTAGAAAGCTCAACGGGTTTGGCTATATAGTCATCCATTCCAGATTCTAAGCAATGCTCGGCTTCGCCCACTAATGCATTGGCGGTAAGCGCGACAATGATGGTACGTTCTAAACCGAGCTCAGCTTCGACTCGGCGGACTTCGGATGTAAGCTCAAAGCCATCCATTTCAGGCATATGGCAGTCGGTCAGCACCAATGAATACTCTCCATCCATCCACCGTTCGAACGCTTCTTTGCCGTTTTCGGTCATTTCATATTTATAACCCAACTTTTTGAGCTGCTGAGCGAGAACTAGTTGATTGGTCGGTTGATCTTCGGCACATAGAATCACCGCACTGCTGGTCTCATCCTGATGCTCTCCATGCTCACGAGGTTCGGTATCTTGGTAGAAACTATCGGACCATTCAAAATCGGGGCTTTTGTTACCAGACAGGACCGCAAGTCCGGTCATCAGTTCACTGGGCTTTAGTGGATGAACTCCCACAACGAATTTGTTTGGACGCACATAGCCATCGGCGGATGCCGGGCTGTCATCCAATTCGAGGTAGCGAACGGTATCGTTACCGGACACATCAATGTGTTGATCAGTAATCACAATCGTTTTCGATGAAAAGCGAAAGCCATTGGTTTGGTCTGAGGCTACATGAATGCTCTGGGGGTTGAAGTGAGAGAGTATGGTCTCAATGGATTGTTGAAGGTATTGGTCGTCAATGCGCAACACAATAGAATATGGTGATAAGTCATACTGACCAAACAAGAGTCCAGAACCGGTTGAATCTATTGGTATTGCCACTGAAAACTGACTGCCTTTATTGGGTTCGCTGACCACATTGATGGTACCGTTCATTAGTTCTATGAAGGACTTGCTAATGCTCAGGCCCAAGCCAGTTCCTCCATATTTGCGCGTTGTCGAGCTGTCAGCTTGTGTAAATGGTTTGAACAGACGAGCGACCTGTTCGGAGTTCATACCCACGCCATTGTCGGCTACGGTCACCATCAAATTCTGTTCACGATAACTTATGATCAGTTTTACGTATCCTATCTCCTGCTCGCTGTTGGTAAACTTAATGGCATTGCCGAGCAGGTTTAAGATAATCTGACGGGTTCTCACAGGATCTAAGCTAAGCTTTTCGGGAAGGTTTGTTTCAAAACACAGGTAAATCCCCACCTGTTTTTGATGGGCGTTCACCCATAGGGCTTCCGCTGTTTTTTCAATTAGGTGCAGAATATGGACGTCAGTTAGATCGAGCTCCATCTGACCCGACTCGATTTTAGAAAAGTCTAATATATCATTGATGATTTCCAGTAATGAGAAGGAAGAGTCACGTATGGTGCTCACCATTTTTCTCTGATCGTTAGTCAGCTCAGTTTCTCTTAGCAAATCAACCATGCCAACCACGCCATTCATGGGTGTGCGTATTTCATGGCTCATTGTTGCCAGAAAGCGTGATTTTGCTTCGTTCGCCTGTCTGGCCGCTAGAGTTTCCTTCTCTAAAGCTGCCTGAGCATCTTTTTCGTCGGTAATGTCCAGGTTAATACCAAACACCATCTCATAGCCTGACTCCTTATCGAGTACAACGTCACCCGCAGCTTTGATCCACTTCGTCTGGTTTGTCGATTGATTGATGATTCTGAACTCTGCGTTAAATACATCTTTACTGCTCAGGCTGTGTTCAAAAGCGTGTGTGGCTTTGTCTGCATCACTTGGATGTAGCGCCTGTTTCCAGTGTTCATAATTGAGCTCTACGCCGTGTTCGATGCCATACAAGGCGTACATATTGTCGTCCCACTTCAAATGGCCGGTATGGGTATTAAGTACCCAATTACATATTCCGCCCGCATCTGAAGCGAGACGCATGCCTCTCAACAGTTCGTCTCTTGCTGCTTTGGCCGAACGTAACTCTTCTTCGATTCTTTTTCTGTTAGATATGTCCTCAATGACAGAAATGAAATATTTTGGACGCGTGTCCTCATCGAACACGACTGAGACGGACAGTGTTGCCCAGAAAGTTTCATTCGCCTTGTTGATGTAGCGCTTGTCGATGGTGAAGGTGCGTTGTTGACCTTCAAGAAGCGCAGACACCATCTCTTGGCTTCTTGTCTGATCATCTGGATGAGTGACATGGCTGAGCTTCATTTCTAGTAGTTCCTGTTCACCGTAACCAAAAATGTCACACATTTTGTCGTTAACCTCGATGAACCTGCCGTCTAAGGCAACCCGGCAAATACCTACAGCAGCCTGGCTGAATGCAGCACGATAAATGATTTCACGCTCACGAAGCTCACTTTGGAGAGCTTGTTCTCTCCGCTTTATCTCTTCCTGAATGGTGATGTCTTTCACCATGCCAACAAAAACCTGTGAATCACCGACTTTGGTTTCACCGACGGAGACTTCAATAGGAAAAACGCGTCCTGACTTGTGAAGCCCCTTAACTTTCCGAGGTGCCCCTATCAGTTTTTTATTTCCCGTAAATAAAAACGTATTAAGGTAATTGTCATGTTCTCCTGCGTACTGGTCGGGCATCAGTATTGAAACATTCTCTCCAATGAGATCATCCCGAACTCTGCCAAAGATCAGTTCGGTAGAGCGGTTTATGTCCAAAATCTTTCCTTGGGCATCAATGACTACTGTGCCATCCAGAGCGGTATCGAAGACAGTGCGAAGGCGAGTTTCCGACTCTCTGGCTTCTTGCGTTCTTCTCTCGATTTCTTGTTCGAGTTTTAGGGTATTTTCTTCTTCACGTCGCTTGATATCGGTAATGTCGGTTTGGATACCGATAAAGTGCGTCATGATGCCTTCTTCATTGAAAACTGGGTCGATTCTCAAATTGTTGTAAAAGAGCGTGCCATTTTTTCTGTAGTTACGAAGCACAACGGAGCAGGATGTTTTGTTTTGTAACGCCAGTCGTATCTTGTCTAATCCCGGTTGGTCACGATCATCATTCTGAAGAAAGCGGCAATTTTTGCCCAAAACCTCCTCACGACTGTATCCGGTGAGAAGTTCAAACGCCTTGTTAGTGAAGACAATCGGAAAGTCAGGCTTACTCACTTCGCTGACAATAATACCGGAAGTGGTGGAATCGATAGCTTTACTTTGAATATCGAGTAAAAATCGTTGTTCGTCAGTTTCTTGGCTTAGTTTTTCTCTCTCTATGACAATATCTTTGAGGTTATCAAGTTCCGACACCATCACAGCGATTTCATCCTGCCCGTAAACCTTGGGTAAGATGACATCTTTTTCACCATTGGCCAGGCTTTTGATTGCATATGAAAGTTCTCGCAAAGGACGGGCAATCTTTTTACTGAGATAGAAGGACACGATGACAATAAGAGCCAGGAGCAGCAATGAAACCAGAAATGTACTGCGGAATAACATATTGGATTCATAAAATGCTTCGTTTACCGCAATACGGATCATGACAGACCAACCTAGGCCCGGGTAATCATACGCGCCATTGGTATGAGCATAACCAGTGACTTGGTTGATCTGTTTACGAAAGTGCGTGGAGATATTTGAGCCGCTTCTGCCCGCGACCGCTAGACGAGCGCCTTCCACTCCATTTTTAGCCAAATTGAGCTCGCCAATTATAGAAAAATCACGGATGTATTTAGGCTTACTCTGTCCTACGGGATCATAATCAACGATGATCCTACCCTGATTGTCAAGGATGGTAAGTTCTGAGCTCAGAAAGCCTCGATTAGAAAGCAGCTCATAAGTTTCAGCGACGATGTTCTCCACAACAGAGAAATCAACCACATTCACCCAAAGTCCGGTATTGTTCCCATTTTTGTCTCGAATGAGTGCAGCAAAAATCATGTCAAAAGAGTTGGGGTTATCATCTATCAGAAAGCGTCGTGGGCCAACGACGTAACTGCTTTCTGGTTTGTCTGGAGAAAGCGTATTCCCATCAACGGCCTCTTGGAACCAAGTGCTATTTTTGACTTTTTCCGCTGTCGTCTGGACATTGGGTAATGTCTTACCAAATTGATTTTTCGTACTTTGTGCGAGTAAATTACCTTGCAGATCAAACACCATGATCCGTCGGTAGACTTTATAATTTCGGACCAGATCGTTTAGGCTGGACGCAAAATCTGGGCTTGAAGAGATAAACCCGAGTCTACCTTCATCGACTTCCCCCAATGCTAAGCGAAACGCTTGTACGTCATGGTAGCGTTCGAATAAATTACGCTCTATTAATCGAATCAGGAGAGTGGCCTCTCTTTCGATATTGGTTAACGTTGTGTCTTGGAGAATATCTTTACCTTTCTGAGAAACAATCGTAACAACGCCCAACATAACTAGGCTTAAGCTTAAAAAAAGCAGGGGAAGTTTGATGGAAAACTTCATTCAGTACGCTCTTTATTAGGGACAGGAGTTCGAATGAGAGAGGCTATTTCGTCTAACGGTCCCGGCTTCGAGTATAAATACCCTTGTCCGGAGTCACACCCTGCCTTGAGTAAGAAGTCTTCAACATCGTTAGTTTCGATGCCTTCCGCAACCACTTCTATTCCCATTGCTTTGGCCATTTTTATACTTTGCTCAACGATCGCCGCTGATTTGGCATTGGTTAGGCAATCAAATACGAAGCTTTTGTCTATTTTAAGCTCATTAAATGGAATAGCGTGAAGCTTGGCAATGGAGGAGTAGCCGGTGCCGAAGTCGTCGATGGAGAGCTTAAATTGCATCATTTTTAACCTGAGCATTTGAATGTCTATGGTGGTAGGGTCCGGCGCTATCGCCGTTTCGGTAAGTTCACAAATAATTTGTTGTGGTGGTATACCATGAGAATTAACTA
>NZ_WXWP01000381.1:0-5371 GCF_009904765.1 Vibrio sp. V39_P1S14PM300 | reverse complement strand
TGCTAATGTTATCTATTTATTTGTGATTAAAAAAACACCACAAATAATATTCACAAATCTAATTTGTTTACATATTAATCAATAGAGTGACAACGTTTTGACGGGTGTTGAATTTACTAAAAGTATAGATGTTTTCACTAATCTCGTTGTCATAATGAGCTATTTATTAGCGCTCTCGGAAGGGGATATTGAAAAAGGGCGATAGCTTGGTATCTTCGCGTGTCAATAAAAAAGGAAACCTTATTTTCGGCCGAGGAAAATTATAATGGCGAAGCCAATCAATATCGCTTTGGCACTCTTGATGTGTGCCGTTTCTAGCAGCGCAGTGGCAAAAGGCGAGCGTTACGGTGGTAGCGTGAGTATGCTTAGTATCGAAGGTATCGACTACGACGAAGGTACCAGTGGTGAAGCTGATGCGCTTCGCTACGGTTTGCTGCATACCCGACCAATCGATGAGAGCAATAATCGCTGGCGTTGGTGGTTAGGTTTGAACTACCTGGATGAATCTGTGGATGCACCATCAAACGGGATTTATCAGGAAGTCACCAGTTACGAGCTGCGTGTGGTACCTCAATACGCACTGGCAGACTGGGGCTGGTTTACTCCGTATGTGGGTGCTGGCCTGTCTCTGGCATACTCTCAGTACTCTAATCGTTGGGTCGTTGACGGTGAAGGCTACCGTTACGGCGAGCAACTTGACGATATCGATCAGTTTGAAGTCGGCGCCGTTGCGACACTTGGCACTGTTATCAAGCTGGGTGGCAACCCAGATGCGCATCTGCAAATCGTGCCTCAGGCATCATACATTTTACCTGTGTATAACGATGGTCTGGGTGGCGTAGAGTTCTCAGTCGCGTTGCTGTTCTAAGGAAATCGGTATGCGAACTAGTCAACTCGTTCTTTATATTGCCAAGTGCCCGGAAGAGTACACCGGCTCTAAACATATTGAGATGCCAGAAAGTGGTGGTTCAATAGGGCGGAATGCCGGGAGCACTGTTGCGCTGACGGATCACAACCGCTTCATTTCTGGTACACACTGCTTGATCAGCGTGTATGGCGATACTTACTACATCAGTGATGTCAGTACCAATGGGACCTTAGTCAACGGTAATCGTATTCTGAAAAATCAGCCAATTTCGATTCAAGAAGGCGATTCAATCGCCTTGGGACGTTACGAAATCTCAGTGGCGTTTGAACAGTTGACTAGTAACCTTGACATCGCTGCGGACATTGTACCCGATCGCGATTCCACCGACCCCTTAGTCGGTCTGGGCGAACATATCGTGCATCAAGAGCAGCAAGTCGAAAGCATCGAAGAGCTGTTTATGGAGACCAAGAGCGAGCAAGTCGACACTCATGATCCGGTCGCTCATCTTGATTTTGCCATGCAAATCGAAGATGACCATTTGATTCGCGACGAGAACACCCAGAAAGAGGTGCCAAAGTCGAATGAATACAAACGTCAGATCCCTGATGATAGTTTCAGTATTTATTCAGAGTTTGAAGCCCCTAACCTGATCCCTGAAGATTGGATGGCTGGCGAAACAACATCGCAACCTCAGCCCGCTCCTCAAGCCGCACCAGTAGAAGTGAATCCGGCACCACAGCCAGAACCACAGCCGGCTGCACCTCGTCCTCAGTCAGATATGGTGATGCAGGCTACCCAGCCTGAGGCTGCGCCATATAGGGCACCTTCAACTGAGGCGCCAGCACCAAAACCGGCGGAACCTAAGTCCAGGTCTGCGTACTGGGAAGAAGTGACTCAGCCAATTCCTGCTCAATCTAATACCGAACCTAAGCAAGAAGAACCGAAGCCGCAAACCATGGCAATGGTGCAGCATGAGCAGCAAGAACCAGCTCAAGCTACTCATGACGCGGTGCATGCTGCGTTTTTCCAGGGGTTGGGTATTTCTGATTCCAGCTTGCAGTCGGCAGATCCCAAGCTCTTTCAGCAGATGGGGGCGTGTCTGCGCTTATGCATAGATAAACTGCAGAAAGACCTGAGTGAAGTCGAAGATCTTAAACAGCAAGGGGAGCAGGAAACTCTGGCCACGAATCTGACGGAATTGATGCTGAGCCTTAATCAACAGAACCTGCTGTCTCCGAATGAGTTGATCGAACAAATGCTGGATGAACTTGACGAGCACCGCTCGCATTACAACCAAGCGGTGAGTGATGCGATTTATGCAGAAGTGTCTGATTGTGATCCAGAGCAGTTTGCCAAGAAAATCGCCGCAGAGTCTAAGTTTGTAACCCGGGGTAAGCTGTGGAGTAAGTATGAAAACTTCTACCACAACAAACGTCAGGGAATGTCGGACACCAGTGGCGCTTTTGCTCAGAAGAAAATCAAAGAACAGTATCATAAGAATTTAAAGGTGAAACATGCGTAAGTTGACGGTCGCCCTGACACTGTTTTTGTTATCGGGCTGCGCGATGTGGGAGCAGTTTAAAGAATCTTCTGGTATTACCCCGGAAACCTCCTCGATTGAACTGGTGATCGAAGCGTCGGACGTGTTGAACGTTCGAGATGGCGGCCAGCCATCGCCGGTCATTATGCGAGTACATGAACTGACTTCGCCGGTATTGTTTCGGAGTTTGGATTTCTTTGCGTTGTTTGAAAACGACAAGGCGGCACTGGGTGATGAATACATCAAACGTTATGAGTATCAGATAAAGCCAGGCGAAAAAATCCATGAGCTGATCGAGCTGGACCCTACCACTCGAGCGCTGGGTTTCTCGGTCGCGTTTCGTGACATTAATGGCTCTTCATGGCGCAAAGTGGAAGCTATCGAAGAGAAAACAGAATACTTCCTGAGACTGAAACTGGAAGGTAGCGAAATGATCTCTGATACCACGAAAGGTATCGAGCAGACTTATTTTTAAGGAAATCGAACATGTCTTTATATAATCCAGTTGTATGGCAAGATGGTATGTTCATGAAGCCACAGCATTTCCAGCAGCTCGACCGGGCTCAGGGAAAAGCGAGTGGTATGCTTAGCACATACAGTGCGCCACTGCATTGGGGAATTAAGCGTCTAGAGATCAACACGGAACTGCTGGCGCTCGGAAAAATCGGTATTACCCGTGCAGAGGGGGTTTTGCAGGATCGTACCCCATTTGAACTGCCGCTGCTGGCCGATCTACCAGAAGTAAAAGAAGTGGATCCGTCAGTCACTGACAAAGTCGTGTATTTGTGCTGCCCTTTGCCTTCAGAGCGCTCAGAATTATTCGGTACGCAACGTGATGGTGCTCGTTATTCCATGCACCCACAAGAAGCTGTGGATTCATGTTACAACAGTGAAGACATGGCTAATATCATGGTCGGGAAGCTGAATTTTTGTTTGATGTACGATCATGAAGATAAGAGTGCTTTTACCTCAATTCCGATCCTCAAGATTTCTGAAGTAAAACCAGACGGCAGTATTGTTCTGGATGAGAGTTTTATCCCGACCTGTCTGGATATCAAAGCGTCGACGGTATTGAATAAATTCGTGACCGAATTTGCCTCGATGCTGCGTCATCGCGCAGAATCCATTGTTCAGCGCCTGGGCGTGGTGGATCAGCAGGGGGTTTCATCGGTTTCTGATTTTATGTTGCTTCAGGCATTGAATCGTTATGAACCACTGTTCTGGCATTTTGCCGCGACGGAAGGGGTGCATCCGGAATCCTTGTATCGAATTCTGCTGCAGGCAGAAGGCGAATTGTCGACCTTATGTTCTTCTGCGCGTCGCCCGCAAGAGTATGTGGAATACAATCACGCTGACCTAACGGCATGCATGAGCCGTACACTGGAAAGTTCGAAGATGACCTTGAGCGTTATGTCTGAGCAGCGCGCAATTCCGTTGACGCTGAAAGAGCAGAATTACGGTATTCGCACTGCACCGATTCCGGATCAGCGAATTGTTGATTCTTCAACGTTCATCCTTGCGGTGAAAGCCGATGTTCCTCTGGATATCCTGCATACACAATTTGTAAGTCAGGTGAAGATCGGTTCTATCGACAACATCCGTCAGTTGATCAACTTGCAGTTGCCAGGCATTAGCATCAAGCCGATGCCAGTTGTGCCACGCGCCTTGCCATACCACGCCGGTTACACCTATTTCGAACTGGATCGCAACAGCGAAGAGTGGATGGCGCTGAATAATGCCGCTGCGATCGCTGTTCACGTAGCGGGTGAGTTCGCTAACCTGTCACTACAACTGTGGGCTGTGAGATTATGAGTTACGCAGATGATGATGTAACCGTTGTTCTCTTTCAGCCTGAGCCCGGCAAGCCTATGGAGGTTATGCCGGCGCCGGATCTGTCGCGTAATATTGCGGTGGATGATCTGGATATTTCCACCATGGGGGTTAACCCCTTGGTGGATCAGTTTTCGTGGCTGATTGCGAGTTTATCCTGTATGGACTCGATTCCATGGCTGGACGATCCAATGCCATTTCGCGAGCAGGTAGCACGAGAAATTCGCAAAGGTGAACGCAAGCTCAATGAGATGGAAATCGACCGGGCGACCATTCTGGTGGTGCGTTACTGTTTATGTGCTGCGGTCGACGAAGCGGTACTGGCGCAGGAGTGGGGCACCAATAGTCGTTGGAGTCAGAATAGCTTGTTGGCCGAGTTTCACAATGAGACATCGGGCGGTGATAAGTTTTTCGTTATCCTTGAGCGCCTGAAAGCAGAACCAAGAAAGTATCGCTATGTAATTGAGTTTCTGTACTTGCTGCTACAGCTTGGTTTTAAAGGTAAATTTGGCCGTGAAGAGCGTGGTAACGAGCAACTGGCGGAAATTGGCAATACTATTTATCGTCTGATTCGGGATGACCGTCTTGCGGAACAAGAGAAAGTTTCGTTGGTCAATCTTAAGGCGAAATACCTTAAGAAGCCGCTCAAGCGGGTCATCTCACCGAAAATGATACTCGGTGTGACCGCCCTAGTTTTTGCTGCCATGTACGCGGCGTCTTATCTGCTGATCGATGTTAAGTACCAGCAACTTCTGGGTGTGTACCAATAATAGCTATGGTGTTGAAAAAGCCCGCTTTAACGCGGGTTTTTCTTTGTCTAAACACTTTCCGTTTAAGGATATAGCAAAAAGCCCGCTGAAGATTCAGCGGGCTTTTTCAATAGTGGCGGAGAGATAGGGATTTGAACCCTAGATACGCTATTAACGTATGCCGGTTTTCAAGACCGGTGCTTTCAACCACTCAGCCATCTCTCCATGTGGGCGCTATGATAGGAATATCCAACAGGCTTGTAAAGCGAAGAATCGAGGTAAACGGCGCGGTTGCTCGTTAACTAGCCGATTGTCAAACTCGTGCTAAACTACTAAAAATGCTTATAAATACTAATTTTGTGACGTAAATACTCTATTCATACT
>NZ_WXWP01000245.1:0-5402 GCF_009904765.1 Vibrio sp. V39_P1S14PM300 | reverse complement strand
TTTCTTGCCCACGAGCAGAATAGGGGCGAGCACCAGTATTGATACGATGAACATAATCAGCGAATTGTTCAATGCTAATGTTATGGTTTGCTCTTTCACTACACCATGAATTTGACTCATACCAAGAGCCTGTTGAGGCAGATATCCATTGGTGAGTAGCTCACTATTCAGTGCGTGTTGGTAGGCGGAGAAGCTTTGGCTGGATGCCTCCAGAGTTCTTCCCAGCTCTCCTGAGGCCTGAGCACTATGTTGTTGAGTTACACGTGATAAAAATGCGCCGCCAATCACACCACCCATGGTACGAAACAGATAGAAATTGGCGATGCCTTCCAGGCGATCATCCGCATTAAAGTACATCAATACTGCTATCGTTACTGATACGTTGAGCATTCCAACGCCAAAGCCACGCAGTAGCATTGGCAAAGGCAAGGATTCCGCACCGGCATAGCTTGGCAACTCACTGAACTGTTTTACGGATATCAGGATCATCAACACACCGAAGGGGACTACAGCATCAGCAAGCTGACGTCGAAAGTAGTAAACCAGAACACTCACCAGCATCCCTGCTACCATCGCGACGAAAGAGGGCAGCAGGGCGTGTCCTGCACTGAGCGCGTTGTAGTGGAGCGCCTTTTTAAGAAAGTTAGAAAACAGCGCGGAGCTTGCCATCACAGCAAACCCGGCCAGAAAAGCGTTGTACATAAACACATTCGTTTTGAATCTGGCGTGTATCTGCATGGAGGCCGTATTCTGGTGACGGTGTCTGACGAGTAGGTATACGACTAATAGAATTAAAGCAGCGGTGATGGCCGCTAAATGCGCAAATTGTACAGAGTCGAACCAGTTGTAAAAGCCGCCGCGCATGAGTAGGTAAATGGTCAGACTGATTGCGGCGGTGGCAGGGACATAAAATAGCGCCCCCGATTTCTTTTTGGTTTTGAGCGTCACGGATATGGGCTTAAACAGGCTGAGGATGATCAGTGCTGAGAAATACAGCCATGATGCCAACACGCAAAACAGTGACCAATTGAATTGTTCCAGGGCATCTGCCACCAACCAGGGATACGCTCCCATTGGAAGCAACGTTGAGAACAGTAAGGTCAACGCAATGATGGCCGGCATCCAACGTGCGTCAAAGGTGTGGAGTAAAAGCAAGTTGATCGTAACCAACATTATACTCATGGAAAAGCCGGCGCATACCCAAGTCAGCCAAAACAGTCCAGGAAGTGGCATTGGTAAATACAACACAATGTTGCAGGCCAGCCCGCCTCCCAGCGCAAACATTAAAAGGCGGTACGCACCAAAGTGCCGAACTAAGAGTGGAGAAAACAGATAACCGAGGACTTGAGCGATCATCATTGCGATTTTAACGCGGTCTGTTTCATCCAAAGAGAGCCTGAATGTTACCGCCATTTCGTGAGACATTTCAGTGAACATTACGGAGTTAATGCCAAACGCTGCCAAAGCAAACAGAGCCAGAAGTAGCAAAGGGGTTCGATTTTTCATCGGCGTTTAACCTTACTCAGAGATATCAATGGAAACTTCCGCGGAAAGGCCCGGATAAATGCGTTGTTTCAGTGATTCCGGGATATCCAGTTCAATACGCACGGGCACTCGCTGCACGACTTTCACAAAGTTACCGGTCGCGTTTTGTGGCGGTAGTAAGCTGAATTGTGCTCCGGTTGCTGGCGTAATGGAGGTGACTCGCCCACGCAGTGGCTTGTCGGGATACATGTCTAACGTTACTTCAACGCTTTGCCCAGGCAAAACATGTTCCAGTTGGGTTTCTTTGAAGTTCGCTTCCACCCAAATGTAGTCTGGGACCATCACGATCAGCCCCATTCCGGGTTGGACAAGCTTACCTACCTGTACTTGTCTGTCGGCAATAAATCCGTCAAAAGGCGCTTGGATGATGGTGCGTTCTAATGCGATGTTTGCCAAACGCAGGTTAGCTTCAGCCTGTTGCTTCTGCGCAGTGAGTTGCTGATTATTGACCAACAACGCTTCGTACTGCTTTTGCTCGGCGGTAACCGCCAGTTTGGCTGTTTCCAGGCGACTGTTGGCTTCAATGGCGCGTGTTTTTTGCGCTTCGTATTGGTTCTTGCTTACCGACTGCTTTTGTACGAGACGAGACAATCGTTTGAACTCGGCCATTTGGTGGCGGGCGTTAGCATCAGCACTGTGGATTGTCTGCTTTGCTTGTTCGATCTTTACCAGTTGCATCTCGGTTTTTGTCTGATTCGCGCTTAGCGCGGTATTGGCGACCTCCAGCGCAGAGCGCGCAATTTGTTGATTCGCAACAAAGTCTTCATCGTCAATAGAAAATAGGGGATCGCCTTTGCTGACCCACTGATTGTCCTCGACAAAAAGTTGGCTGACTTGGCCACCGACCTCTGGTGATATCGCGGTGACATCTGAGTGAATGTACGCATTGTCGGTGGTCACTATGTTGGGGTGATAGAACGCTATTCCGACAGTAATGAGTGAACCGACAATGAGTGAGAGTGCGATAACTTTTTTATTCATTTGGAGAACCTGAATTAAACAACTCCGACAAACTGTACTGTACGGTACAGTTTTAGTAAAGTAACTTTTGATCATTCTGGAGGAGAAGATCCACAAGATGGTGAGTTCGAAAGGTTGATGTGTAAGGCAGATGAGGGAGGGTTATTTAGAGCAATTTATTGAAAAAACGTAGTGAAAAAGGGAAATGCCTGCATGGCTGTGACTGAAGTATTGGTCACGGAGGTCTTTTCTATCAACATGATGGCTACGCACGCACAACGCCCGCCGAGTTGTCGGGCGTTGTGACTCTGGTTTATGCCACTTCGGGGACGGGTTTGTGGATTTCGTCCAGCGGATCGGGCTCTTTTTTGACGGGAGCAATCTGACCTTCTTCAACGGCATGTTGGTAGCAGCCGCTGAGTTTAATGGCCAAGTACATATCGGCCCGCAGAATCACACCACTTTCACCGACGGGGACACCGCTGAGCTCGCACCACTGACGCAGACTACGTTTTCGTCCGGCCAGGATCAGTCGTATTCCTTTTTTGCGCAGGATACTTTGAACATCCGACAGCATGGCCATTACGCTCAAATCGAGGTGAGTAAAGCTGGCCACGGCGTCAATGATGACGCACCCAGTATCGGCTCTATTTTGTTCCGCCTGCTCCAGGATGCGACGTTTGAAATATGGCGCATTAAAGTACGTCAAGGGGGAGTTAAAGCGAAAAATAATGATGCCCGGGATCGGAGTGGCTTTGCCTGAATCATCGATCGTGCGGATGGTGCCAGCATCGTCCAGCCCGAGCATTTGGTCGCTCGGTCGCATCACCACACGGATAAACTGAAACAGGCCAAGGAGCACGGCCAGAGTAATGCCCGGGATAACGCCGATCACCAGCACAGAGACAAAGGTGATGGTGGCAAGAATAAACGCATCTTTATCGCGCTTTCTGAGCGACCAGATGCCTTTCAGATCGAGCAGAGATGTCGAGGCAATAATCAAAACCACACCGAGCGCCGCGATAGGGATGTATTGCAACGGTTGATAGATAAATATCGCAACCAGAGCAATAACAACCGCTGCAATGATTTGGACCAGTTGTGATTTGCCTCCGTTGGCATCGTTCACGGCGGTGCGGGAATCGGCGCCACTGATCGCAAATCCTTGCGAAAACGCCGAGGCCAGATTGGCAAACCCGAGAGCGCGGAACTCCCTGTCAGCATCGATATCGTACCCGTTTTTGGCAGCGAAACTGCGTGCGGTGAGCATCATACTGACGAAACTGACCAGAGCCAGGTTGAGTGCGGGCATGACCAGCTCTCGACTGACACCGATATCAAAAATCGGCGCCTGAAAAATAGGTAAGCCTCCTTCTATCGCGCCGACCACTTGCACGCCCATGGTATCCAGTTGCGTTGACCAAACCAAAAACGTCGCAACGATAATGGCGATCATCGCCGCAGGCCAGTTTGGTCGGTAACGTTTGGAAGCAAAGTAGATGGCGGTGGTCACCAGAGTGATCATCAGCGTTTGCCAGTGCACATCCAGCAGCAAAGAGGGCGCTTCAATTAACCGCTCAAGCAAGTAACGCTGTTCAAAATTCAATCCAGAGACCTTAGCAAACTGGCCGACAATGATAGTGAGCGCTACACCGTTGAGTAGACCTAGCAGAATGGGGCGTGACAGGAAGTCAGCGAGAATGCCGAGTTTAAAACGACTCGCCAGTACGCACCACAGACCTGTCATGGCGGTCATGGTCATGACCAATTGCCAGTGTTTGGTGGCGTCACCGGCCGCTAGAGGTGTGACGACGGCTGCGATAACTGCACAGGTTGCGGCATCCGGTCCAACAATCAACTGACGGGAAGTACCGAATAATGCATACACCATCATCGGCAGGATACAAGAGTAGAGGCCGACGATGGCCGATACGCCAGTCAGCTGCGCGTAGGCAATGGCGACGGGCAGTGCGACGGCCACGACGGAAAATGCCGCGCGCGCATCGTCTTTTAACCACTTCCGTTCATAGTGTTTAAGTTGATAGAGTCCGGGCATCCACTGCTGCAACAACAACGCCGTTTTCAATTCTGCTAATCCTTATCCAATTAGATGAATACACAAAGTATGATTTAAGCATAACTCAATATTTATAAAGGTCGCCAGAAAATGTATATAACTCGCTGATTAAGTATATCTTTCTCTAGTTTGCAACGGATAGCTGCTCGATTGCGCGCGTCTGATTCACTCGCTTGCCTATCTGGCATCGATGGTGTGGTTTACGCGCATCATTTCTTACATGGACAAGAGTTAACGCCGATACCCGTGAAGCTTAACTTTTGGTTCTCTGGCCTATTAAATTGCAGTTTGCTCATACAAATGGAATTTAAAATTGATTTAAGCCGATAGTTCCACTTAATTACTAGCGATAAATAAATAATGTAAATGTTATTTATTAATTTTTATGCTCAAGGTGTATATATGGAAGAGAGACTCATACTTGTTGATGAGAAAGACAATATTATCGGTTCTGAATTTAAGCTGGCGACTCATAAGCAAGGTCTTCTGCATCGGGCATTCTCGGTGTTCATCTTCGATCAAACACAAAGGCTTTTATTGCAGCAACGGGCGGCGGCTAAGTATCACTCACCAAATCTATGGAGTAACACTTGTTGTGGGCACCCGAGAAAGGGCGAAGAGACCCAAAGTGCGGCATCGCGACGTTTGAATGAGGAAATGGGTTTCTACACACCAATCATCCATGTTTCTTCTTTCACCTACAGAGAAGAAGTCCCTGGCAACTTAATTGAACATGAGTTTGACCATATATATATCGGTCAATTTAACCAGATACCGCAAGTCAACCCGAATGAAGCAGGGGACTGGCGGTGGATTGATC
>NZ_WXWP01000137.1:0-5414 GCF_009904765.1 Vibrio sp. V39_P1S14PM300 | reverse complement strand
ACTGAAGGCTTTCTCCCAAATCGAAGAACCCCAAGTTGTTCAACTAGTTCTTCCAAGCTATTTGCAGATATACCAAAATTAGAGAAATACAATTTTGTATTAGCCCAAACGTGACTAGATAACCAGTTTTGGTCGCATTCTTCTGGGCGCTTGCATAAAGACGCTTTTTCCTCATATGTCTCAAATCTCTGTAGATACTCTTTAAACAGAGGAACTTTTTCATCATCGCAAATATCTCTACGCCACCGAATTTTCAATCCAAGGGCATGACTATCGAAAGGGGCTGTTAATTCATCAACGTCACTGAATCTATTATCATCTTGTTTGATATTGTGGCTAAAGAAGTCCCAAGGATTATGTATGTCAATAGATGAGATAAGATCGACAGGTTTGATTGCGCCCAAAGTAATAGCCCTTTTGGCTAAACTCTCGGAATCAAAAGCCATTAACATTTCATAAACATCTAAGTCTTTCTCACTATCATCGGTTTTTGGTAGTAATGAGCCCAGTATTATACTTTTAACCAGTATTAGTGGCTTGCGTCCTTTCCAGTAAGAGCCTAGACCAGTCAAAGTTTGACTTTGTACAGATGTCCTTTCTTGTTGAGCTTCGAAAGAAACTTTTTGTGCAGGAAATACAGCTTCAATTAGTGCAGGAGCATCTTTTAATGCAAAGGGCGTTAGTTGTGCCATTTAGTTTTGTCTCCAAAAAGAGCGATATGTTAGAAAATCGCTCTATATTTATTTCGGTGGATTTAGGGACAGAGATTTCTTATCACCCTGTTGCGAAATTAGTTAGTTTTTTTGCCGTAACCCAACTCTTTGAGGCTGCGACCTTTTAAATCTCGCCAAGCATCCATGCCACTGCGAGGGTTCCCTGCAATCACACAAGCAGCCAAACTTGGACTTTTAAACGAGTAATCACATGTAAAGGAATACACCTCTCCGTCCTCCACCAGAACACCTTCGTCTAAAAGCTTCTGGCGTAATTCACGAATCGCAGGTCGTAACGATTTCGCCACAGCTACGTTTGCCGTCGAACCTTTTCCAACAACAAATTCGGGCTTACTCATATCACCAACTGGGTGACCACCAGCTTTAGCCTTCTTAGCCTCAAATAGGAATAGTACATCCTCCGCTAATGAACTCTCTTCTTTCAGTTCAGTAACGGGTAATGGAGTTTCCTCGTCTTGACCTACTGGATTTTCATTACCAGCCGGCAGCTCAGCTAAACTCTCAGCAGGCTTACGTGAGCTCTCATTAGCTGGTTGCAGGTTGTCCTCACTCTCGCCTTGAACCAATGAGTAACTTGGTGACACTTCACGAACTTGTTTGTCTTTTTCCAGCAACTCTGTCTGTACAATGTCACCAAGAGCGTGGCGCAGCGCAATACGCCAACCTACATCACGGTCATCCTTGTGGCCTGTACTCATTGCCGTCATACCAAATAACCACCAGCGCTCTTCAGGACGAAGGGCTAACCAGTTGCGAACAGCGACAGAGATATTTTCAGCGTCCATACCCTCTATCGCCCAAGCAAGTACACAAAGCTCTTTACCTAGCAAGCGGTCGACAACGTTCTCACCCACTTTCCATGAGCTTGGCTTTAGATCATAACTTTTCAAACGAGCATTAAACGCTCGCTGCACCTCTGCTCGTATTGCCGTCCAGCAAGAACGATCCAGCACTACACGCTCAATAACCGATAGCTCTTCGCTCTGAGCTTGCATGCCCAGATGCTCACTAATTTCAACTTTTCCACTATTCGCTTTTGGAATGATAACTTTAAAGTGATGAGGATCGCTGGAGGCTGGTACCCCAAAACCAAGCGTCGAATATTTAGGCGCATTTTGTTTTACTGTTACCTTTGACATATTTTTCTCCTCATCACTGTTTACTTTACACATACAGGATTATTCTTCCTGCACCACATCACCAGGACGAAGCTCAATTCCTGCTAACTTAGCGAACTCTTTTGCTTCAAAACCGTTTTCAAACTCGATGCCATCTCTGACGTTAACCGTAACCGCTGCATCCGCCTCATTGAGTAGCTCTCTTAGACTGTTCACTGTTTTTTCGATCATGATCGCTGTAACTTGGCGTTCACCAAAGCGGATACCAACGGTGTTTTCACCTTCACCAATTTCGATCCTAACTCCTTTAAATTGAGTTGAAGCCTGATCTTTAAATCGATTAATAACTGAGAAAACCTTATCGGTAGTATCGAGTGATACACGCTTTGCACTATTGATTCTTGCTGGTTTAGTGTCGTCAATTTTTACAGTTTTATCGCCAACATGTGGAATAGAAAATTCCGCTGTTTTAGAAGCTTCACCTGATTTGGCGTACACTAATAATAACGTTGCATCCGAACCGATATCGAACGGCTTGTCATAAACGGAGCCATCTTTAGGGTTAGAACCATCCAACGTGTAAAACATGTCAGCATGTGGCGTACATTGCAGAGTAATTTTTCGTTTATCTGCTAACGCCTCAACCTGATGTCTTATCTTAAGATCCGCGACCCAACGAGTAGCCGCACCTGTCTCATACTTTCCACTTGGATCTCTCACTAAGAAATAGAGCGTACTTTCAGTTGTACTAAAGCTTTCGCTATCTTCAACTTGCGCGTCTGTCTCAAAAACCTCTGACTTAGTTGAGTAGTGAATTATCGGACTATCTCCAGCATTTCTTGGCGTTAAACTAAGCACTGACTCTCCAGTATCTGGATGTGTACTTAGTAACGAAACGTTGACGCTCGTCTTTTCTTTAGGGAATGGTCCTTTTTCAATGTAACCATCTTCACCTTGTCGCCAGCGACCTTGTTTGAGCGCTTCTGCTTTTAATGTATCCATACCGCTGTTACCAGGCATCCAAGGCCAAGCAGGATTGCACTTAGCTTTGCTTACTACATCTTTCCATGGAGTACGTCTATTTCCAGCACCTGACGGCCAAAGCTCAGCCTCTGCCATTGCAAAATACTGGGCAAAGTCTTCTTTGAGATCTGCTGCTAATTTATAGTTGGCACGAGGATCTGCCATTAACTTGTCAATTTGTACTTCAGCAGACTGCTCACCCTCGCCGATTTTTAATCCATTATCGATCGTCACTTTTAGCAAACGCTCGGAGCCATCTAACTCATCAATACCTGGGAAAAGAATCGTGTTATAAGATGCAGACAGTGCTTTGGCAAAACGCCCTTCAGCCTCTTCTAATCGATCTCTAGCTTCTTCGAATAATGTGTCACCAGATTTCAGCTTTTTGTTAATTAGCTCTAATGCATATAGTTCACGCAACCTTTCTTCAACAGCATCCGCCATGATGCTATCTTGTCCAGTGAGTACTAAAAGGTTGTTTTTCTCTTGCTGGAACTCAAAGAAGTTCATTAGCTCACTTGGTGGCACTTTACCATCAGGCTTTATAACGATGAGCGTGCGAGGGCCACTGAGCTTAAGCTCATCCATTCGAGGCAAAATTTGAACATCCTGGTAAGTACTGCGAGTGTTAGGTTGCAATATACCTTTCAAGCGATTGATCAACGCTTGGTCAATTTTAGGTTGTGGGATTTCTTTGGCGCTTCTTTCTATCTGGCGAGATAAGTTTTCTGTTTCCTTTATAAAGAAACGTTCGTCTTCACGGTGCAGATACCAGACTTGTTCACGTAGTTTCTGGATAGCTTCTAAGAACTCATCTGCTTTACGGTTTGGAGCTGCTAAAAACTCAATAATTTCGCTTTCTGATAAACCGATACGTCCACCAACTGCTCGCGAGAGAGACGACGCTAATAAAAGAGTCATCAACTGAACTGCCGCATCATTGCTTTGTTCTGCATCGATAATTTCAGCGATTGCATCCCCTTTGTCTGCAATATCTCGTGTTATCGCCGGTACCAGCTTTGGAGAAATTCTCTCGATTTCATCTTTCACTTGCTCGTCATTTAAATCGAGGTGCTGAGTACCAATAAGAAACACATCATCGGTTTTTCTTTGCTCAACACTTTTCAGAAGTCGAGCAGTAAATTGCATCAAACCTCGCGTTTGACGAAAACCTTCATTCTCTTTGAACAGAGCAACTAGGTGTTTGAAAGAAGGGTGGAACGGGTATGTTTCTCGAATTTGCTCGGCTATCTGCTCAATGCTTGACGCAATAATGTAGCCGCCGTCTTCCGCTTTTTTGATTTGTTGTGCGTACTCTTCCGCAATGTCGTTGATTACTTGCTGACTAGGCATTTCATCAATAAGACGCTTTTTCAAAATCTCATAGATTTCATTACCCGATAATTGCACAGGGGTAATGGTCATTGATTGACGGCGAGTTTCTTGCTGCAGGTTAGATATAGAGTCTGCAAGTGCTTTTGTCTGTGCCTTATAACTGCCTGATAGGTTAGCCATAACGATACAGCAATTTGGTAGCTCTAAGGCTGCACTCATTAAAGTACTTAAGCTATAAACGACCATATCAGCTAACGTGCCGGAACCTAAAACCTGCGTACTAGCAACGTTCAAATAAGGAGGTAGCTCATCAATCATAATCAGAGTTGGTGTGTCTCCGATGATGTCTTTCCATTTCTGCTGATCAACTGGTTTAGGGCCATTAACCCAGTGCTCTCTAATTTGTTCTTCGGCACCAAGTTGTGTGCAGATATCACCCCAAATATAGTTGCTCGGGTTGTTTCGTCCATTAAAAGCAGCAATTCGAGCTTTGCCGAAATCTAAGCGACTACTAAGGCTTTCAGGTAATACAGTGGGCCTTAAATGAGCATGTTTGGCAAGTAGGCCTAGAGCGATCATCATGTGGGTTTTACCACCACCCATCGCTTGAGTTAATTCGAAAACGGCTTGATCCGATTTGCCAGACAAACGAAGCATACCTTCTCGGAAAAGTTGCTCCATACCGTGAGTCACGAAGTTTCGTGAAAAGAACTCACTTCCATCACCTTCATCAGTAATTAGATCCGCCAGGTTTTCAATCCCTTGGCTCATCCTGTAGTCCTGAATTACAGGGTTGAAACTACATGCCTGTTTAACCGTTTTAATCATTTCTTAAGCTCCTGACGCTGATCTAATTCTTGGGCGTTATCTATAGCTATACCGTTTTTTTCACAATGCTCGCGAATCATCACTTCAATCATATTTGCGATAGAGCGATGTTCAGCTTGAGCCGCTGTACGCAGCGCTTCCTTTAAATTTGGTTCAACTCGTATGGTTAACGTTGCAGTTTTAGTAGTAGCCATTTTTATACCCTGAATGCCTGCAAATGTACTGCGTTTAGAATACATCCTTAAACCCTTGATTGCACCCTTCCATTTTACTCATCATCCAATCTTCAACATCACTTTCAAGCCAAGCCTTACGCTTACCTGATACGGTGAAGCTTTTTGGAAACTCCCCATTTTTCATTAGCTCATAAATAGTG
>NZ_WXWP01000283.1:0-30283 GCF_009904765.1 Vibrio sp. V39_P1S14PM300 | reverse complement strand
GTACATAGTCAATTAATGGTAACAATGGTGTCGACATCTAAGTTTTTCAAGTTTCCTGACTTGAAATCAGGATTATTCTTAGATTGTATTTTTAACGCTGTGTTATAGTGTTAGGTTCATATAAATGCGTAGAAACATAAAGATACGCTAAAATTATAACGTCGTTGACTCTGCGCGAGGGAGTTTGGTGAAGCAGATTGAATTGAGCAAGATGCATGTCTGGCTGCACAATATAGGGAAGAATAACAAAGAGCTTCAGCGCTATGCCAGTGCTGGTCTGGCCGTGATCATGCTGATCTGGTCGGCCTGGCTGGTGGGTAAGATCGTCTGGATGTTGCCTGCCGATTCCTCCTCTGTGGTGACCTGGAAACCGTCGGCTTCCGGCAACACCCCGTCTCATTCCAAGGAACTGGATCTTTCCAATGTCCATCAAAGTCATCTATTTGGCCAGTATCAGGCCAACACGGACACCAAACCCAAACCGGTTGTGCAGGATGCGCCGAAAACGCAGCTCAATCTGATCCTGGTCGGCGTGGTGGCCAGCAGCGAACGTAACCTCGGTCTGGCGGTGATCGCCAACCGGGGTCAGCAGGCGACGTACGGAATCAGCGAACGGATTGAAGGAACACGAGCTAAGCTGAAAGCAGTGCTTAATGATCGTGTCATTATTGATAATGCCGGCCGGGATGAAACCCTGATGCTGGAAGGGATCGATTATAAAAAGCTGGAAGTGAGTGAACCGAGACGGGCCATCGTGTCAAATGTGCAGGGCAACAACCCGGCCAGTGCCGAAGACAAAATTGAGACGATCCGCAACGAAATCACCGAGAATCCACAAAAAATATTTGATTACGTTCGCTTGTCTCAGGTGAAAAAAGACGATCAGGTGATTGGCTATCGGGTGAGCCCTGGCCAAGATCCGGAACTGTTCAATTCCGTGGGCCTGCAAAATGGTGACATTGCGATCCGGCTCAATGGTGAAGACCTGACCGATAAAGATTCAATGGGCAAAATATTTCAAAACATCTCTGAGTTGACCGAACTGAGCCTTACTGTCGAGCGCGATGGTCAACAACACGATATCTATATTGAGTTTTAATACTGATGCCGGAGTGGCGTGAGTCGAGGAGTAAAAAGTGAAGCATTGGCTGAAAAAGAGCGCATGGCTGCTGGCCGGAAGCCTGCTGGCGGCGGTGCCGCCGGCAATGGCAAATGAGTACAGTGCCAGTTTTAAAGGCACCGACGTTCAGGAGTTCATTAACATTGTCGGGCGTAACCTCAACAAAACCATCATCGTCGACCCGTCGGTGCGGGGGAAAGTGGATGTCCGCAGTTACGATACGCTCAACGAAGATCAGTATTACGCTTTCTTTCTCAACGTCCTCGAAGTGTACGGCTACGCCGTGGTTGAAATGGACAACGGCATCCTGAAAGTCATCAAATCCAAAGACGCCAAAACGTCGGCCATTCCAGTGGTCAGCAACGGCAGCGAACACGGTGATACCGTGGTGACCCGAGTGGTGGCCGTGCGTAACGTTTCCGTGCGTGAACTGTCGCCACTGCTACGCCAGCTGAACGACAATGCCGGTGCGGGTAACGTAGTGCACTACGATCCAGCCAACATCATTCTGATCACAGGTCGCGCGGCGGTGGTGAACCGTCTGGCCGAAATCATCAAGCGTGTCGACCAGGCAGGTGACAAAGACATCGAAGTGGTGGAACTGAGTAACGCGTCGGCGCCGGAAATGGTGCGAGTCGTGGAAGCTCTGAACAAAACCACTGATGCTAAGAACACTCCCGAATTTCTGCAACCTAAACTGGTGGCCGACGATCGCACCAACGCCGTACTGATCTCCGGTGACCCGAAAGTCCGTTCACGACTGAAAAAACTGATTCGCCAGTTGGACGTCGAGATGGCAACCAAAGGCAACAACAAGGTCGTGTACCTCAAATACGCCAAAGCGGAAGAATTGGTGGATGTGTTGAAAGGGGTCTCAGACAACCTGCAGGCAGAAAAACAGGGTAACCAGAAAGCGCCAGCGGCGTCGAAAAACGACGTTATGATTGCGGCGCATCCGGGCACCAATGCACTGGTGCTGACCGCGCCGCCGGATATCATGCAAGCGCTGCAAAATGTCATTGCTCAGCTGGATATCCGCCGAGCTCAGGTGCTGATTGAAGCGCTGATCGTTGAGATGTCGGAAGGCGACGGTGTCAATCTCGGGGTGCAATGGGGCTCACTGGAAAGTGGCGCCGCCATTCAGTATGGTAACTCGGGTGCACAGATCGGTCAGGTAATGGTAGGTCTGGAAGAAGCCAAAGACACGGTCGAGAAAAAACCGATTCGCGACAGCGACACCGGTGCCATCAAATACTACGAAACGACCACCACCAAAGGCGACTACTCAACGCTGGCCAGTGCGCTGGCTGGGGTCAATGGGGCGGCGGTAAGCATCATGATGGGTGACTGGACGGCACTGATCACCGCAGTCTCGACCGACACCAATTCCAATATTCTCTCTTCACCAAGCATCATGGTGCAGGACAACGGTGAAGCCTCGTTCATCGTGGGCGAAGAAGTACCGGTCATTACCGGTTCCACCGCGGGGTCAAACAACGACAACCCGTTCCAGACCGTGGACCGTAAAGAAGTCGGTATCAAACTGAAAGTGGTCCCACAGATTAACGAAGGCAACTCGGTACAACTGAACATTGAACAGGAAGTGTCTAACGTACTGGGCGCCAATGGGGCGGTCGACGTGCGATTTGCCAAACGTCAGATCAATACCTCAGTCATGGTGAACGATGGTCAGATGATCGTGCTGGGTGGCCTGATGGACGAACGTACGGTGGAGAGCGAGTCTAAAGTCCCGCTGCTGGGGGACATTCCTCTGCTGGGGTATCTGTTCAAATCAACCAGTACCGACGTACAAAAACGCAATTTGATGGTGTTTATTAAGCCGACCATCATCCGCAATGGCATGACCGCCGACGGCATCAGCCAGCGCAAATACAACTTCATTCGGGCAGAGCAATTGTATCAGTCCACCAAAGGCCTGAAACTGATGCCAGACAAGCAGATCCCGGTGATGCCTAAGTTTGGTGAAGACGCTCAGCACCCACCTGAAATTCAAGCATTCCTGGATCAGATGGAAGACGGACAATGAGTGAAGTTCTGGTCACCACGGCAGTGTATAAGCGCCTGCCGTTCAGTTTCGCCAACCGCTTCAAAATGGTGTTGGCACAAGTGAACGAGCAAACCACGCTGTATTATGTCGCGCCGCTGTCGATGAAGGCACTGGTGGAAGTGAAACGGGTGGCACAGTGCGATTTTCAGCTTGAAGAGCTGGAGCGCGAGGCGTTTGAATCCACGTTGACTCAGGTGTATCAGCGCGATTCATCGGAAGCCCGCCAGTTGATGGAAGACATTGGTGCAGACAGTGAAGATTTCTTCTCTCTGGCTGAAGAGCTGCCGCAGGACGAAGATTTGCTGGAGTCGGAAGACGATGCACCGATCATCAAGCTGATCAACGCCATGCTCGGCGAAGCGATCAAAGAGGGCGCGTCGGACATTCACATTGAAACGTTTGAGAAAAGCCTGTCGATCCGTTTCCGAGTCGATGGTGTACTGCGTGACGTGTTGGCGCCGAGCCGCAAACTGGCCCCGCTGCTGGTGTCGCGGGTGAAAGTCATGGCGAAGCTCGACATCGCCGAGAAGCGTGTCCCGCAAGATGGCCGGATTTCACTGCGTATCGGTGGCCGGGCGGTGGATGTGCGGGTGTCGACCATGCCGTCCTCGCACGGTGAGCGGGTGGTGATGCGTCTGCTGGACAAAAATGCCACGCGCCTCGATCTGCACAGTCTGGGTATGACCGCCAGTAACCACGATACCTTCCGTCATCTGATCCAGCGTCCGCACGGCATCATTCTGGTCACCGGTCCGACCGGTTCGGGTAAGTCGACCACTCTGTATGCCGGCTTGCAGGAGCTGAACAGTAACGAACGCAATATCCTTACCGTAGAAGACCCGATTGAATTTGATATTGACGGCATCGGGCAGACTCAGGTTAACCCTAAAGTCGACATGACCTTTGCCCGCGGACTGCGTGCGATTTTGCGTCAGGATCCGGATGTGGTGATGGTCGGTGAGATTCGTGACCTGGAAACGGCGCAAATTGCTGTGCAGGCGTCACTGACCGGTCACTTAGTGATGTCGACCCTGCACACCAATACCGCGATCGGTGCCATCACACGTCTGCGCGACATGGGCATTGAGCCGTTTCTGGTCTCTTCGTCGCTGCTCGGCGTACTGGCACAGCGTCTGGTGCGGACGTTATGTCCGGACTGCAAAGAGGCGTATGAAGCCGACGCCCAGACCAAAGCGCTGTTTGAACTGTCTGAGTCTCAGCCGTTGACGCTGTACAAACCGTGTGGCTGTGAAGCGTGTAACTTCAAAGGCTATCGCGGCCGGACGGGCATTCACGAGCTGTTGGTGATCAATGAGCACGTACAAGAGCTGATCCACAGCGAAGCCGGTGAGCAAACCGTCGAAAAAGCCATCCGTCAGCATACGCCAAGCATCCGCGATGACGGGCTGAGTAAAGCGCGTGCGGGCATCACCTCGGTTGAAGAAGTGATGCGGGTGACGAGGGAAGGCTGATGGCGGCGTTTGAATATAAAGCGCTGGACGCAAAAGGCAAAAGCAAGAAAGGGGTGATTGAAGGCGACAACGCTCGTCAGGTTCGTGTTCGACTGAAAGAACAGGGGCTGATCCCGGTGGAAGTGAACGAAACGCGCAGCAAAAGCAACGCCAGCAAAGGCGGCGGAGCGATGACGTTCAAACGCGGCATCAGTACGCCGGATCTGGCGCTGATCACCCGTCAACTTTCAACCTTGGTCCAATCCGGCATGCCGCTGGAGCAGTGCCTCAAAGCCGTCTCTGAACAGTCAGAGAAACCACGCATTCGCAACATGCTGCTGTCGGTTCGCTCTAAAGTTACGGAAGGCTATACGTTGGCGGACAGTCTGGCGGAGTACCCGCATATTTTTGACGAACTGTTCCGCTCAATGGTGGCGGCGGGTGAAAAATCCGGCCATCTGGATGCGGTCCTCGAGCGTTTAGCCGATTACGCTGAGAACCGGCAAAAAATGCGTTCTAAACTGCAGCAGGCGATGATCTACCCTGTGGTCCTGGTGGTGTTTGCCATTGGTATCGTGGCCTTCCTGCTGGCGGCCGTGGTGCCGAAAATTGTCGGCCAGTTTGTCCAGATGGGACAGGATCTGCCCAAGTCGACGCAGTTTCTGCTCGATGCCAGTGCGTTTATACAGAGCTGGGGAATTGAAATCCTGGTGGCGATCATTGTTCTGACTTATCTGTGCCGTTGGCTGCTGAGTAAGCCGGATATCCGCCTCAGTTGGGACCGGAAAGTGATTCATATGCCGCTGATCGGCAAAATTGCCCGCGGGCTGAACACCTCACGTTTCGCCCGCACGCTGTCTATCTGTACCTCCAGTGCGATTCCGATCCTGGAAGGGATGCGGGTTGCGGTGGACGTCATGTCGAATCAGTACGTCAAACAACAGGTCTTGTTGGCCACCGACAATGTCCGCGAAGGGGCCAGTTTGCGCCGTGCACTGGAGCAGACCAAACTGTTCCCGCCGATGATGCTGCATATGATTGCCAGCGGTGAGCAAAGTGGTGAACTGGAAGGCATGCTGACCCGCGCGGCGGACAACCAGGATGCCAACTTTGAATCGACGGTGAACATTGCGCTGGGTCTGTTTACTCCTGCGCTGATTGCCGCGATGGCAGGCATGGTGCTGTTTATCGTTCTGGCAACGCTGATGCCGATTCTGGAAATGAACAACCTGTTAAGTAAATAGGATGCAGCCTGGCCCGCTGATGACTCACACCGGGCCGGGGTGTCGTTTTTGTTGTGGAGTAATTATGAAAAGAAAACTGAAAAGACAGTCTGGTTTTACCCTGTTAGAAGTCATGGTTGTGGTTGTGATTTTGGGCTTGCTGGCGAGCTTTGTTGTTCCGAACTTGCTGGGCAACAAAGAGAAAGCGGATCAGCAAAAAGCGATCACCGATATCGTGGCGCTGGAAAATGCGCTGGATATGTACAAACTGGACAACAGTGTGTACCCAAGCACCGATCAGGGCCTGCAAGCATTGGTGAGCAAGCCGAGTAACCCAGAGCCGCGCAACTACCGCGATGGCGGCTACATCAAGCGTCTGCCGACCGACCCTTGGGGGAACGACTACCAGTACCTCAGCCCGGGTGAAAAAGGCACCATTGATGTGTTTACGCTGGGGGCAGATGGTCAGGAAGGCGGTGAAGGTATTAATGCCGACATCGGTAACTGGAATCTGCAGGACTATCAGTAAATAACTGAGCGGGCGGCCTGTGCCGCCCGATTGATCTCTATGTCTCGTTCACGTGGTTTTACCTTATTGGAAGTGTTGCTGGTGCTGGTGCTGATGGCCGTCAGTGCCGTGGCAGTGATCGCCACATTACCACCCAGCCGTGATGAAGCGGCCAAGGACGACGCACAGAGTCTTTTCCAGCGGGTACAGCTTCTTAATGAAGAAGCGATGCTGTCCGGAAAGGATTTTGGTCTGAGAATTGATGAAAAGCGCTCGCGCTATCAGTTAATGAGCCTCAACGACGAAGGCTGGCAAGCGCTCAAAATGGATGGCATCAAAGCCGATACCCAGCTGCCGGAAGGCGTGGCATTGCAAATGACTCTCGGCGCCGACAGCTGGCGTGATGATGACCGGTTATTCAAACCGGGATCGCTGTTCGATGAGGACATGTTTGCGGACGTCGAAGAGAAAGACAAGCCGCGTCCGCCGCAGATTTTCATTCTGTCCAGCGGAGAGCTGACGCCAGTGCGGGTCACCTTCTATCCGGGTGATCGCGACGCGGCCAGCGATGGCTGGAGTGTGGATATTCAGGAAAACGGAGAAATCCGCCTGTTGGCTCCGGGAGAGCAAGATGAGAAGTAACCGGGGCATGACCTTGCTGGAAGTGTTGGTCGCACTGGCCATTTTCGCCACCGCCGCGATAGCGGTGATTCGCGCCGTGACGCAACACATCAATACCATCAGCTATCTGGAAGAAAAAACCTTCGCCGCGATGGTGGTCGACAATCAGGTGGCGCTGGTGATGCTGGATCCAAAATCGCTGCGTGAGCGCAGCGGCGAAGAAGAATTAGCTGGTCGTAAGTGGTTTTATAAGGTAGCACCGGTGAAAACCGCCGATACCTTGCTGAAAGCCTTTGATATTAGTGTGGCGACCGAAAAGCAGGGGGCGCCTTTGGTGACGGTACGCAGCTATGTCGAAAACTAATCCGTTGCGTGGCCGCCGTCAGCGCGGTTTTACTCTGATTGAAGTGCTGGTTGCGATTGCCATCTTTGCCAGTCTGAGTGTGGCGGCTTATCAGGTGGTCAGCCAGGTACAGCGCAGCAACGAGATTTCCCTGCAGCGCAGTGGCCGTCTGAGCGACATTCAGCGCGCCCTGGTGGTGATGGATGCCGATTTTCGTCAAATGGCGACCCGGTTGTTTCGCACTGACGGCAGTGAAGCGGGTGAGCGCCTGATTGACTGGCGCGATTACCTGCTGGACTCGGACAGCAAAGGGGTGATGTTTACCCGTCTGGGCTGGATTAACCCTCAGCAACAGTTTCCGCGTGGTGAGGTGACCAAAGTTGGCTACCGTATCAAAGAGCAGACGCTTGAGCGGGTGTGGTGGCGTTACCCTGATACGCCGGCCGGTCAGGAAGGACTGTCGCGCCCGATACTGACGGACGTCGAATCGTTCACCCTGAGCTTTTATGATGGCAACAAATGGGGCGAATCCTGGGAGCAGACCGATTCGTTGCCTGCCGGGATCAAAGTGGTTCTTGAGCTGAAAGATTACGGCAAAATTGAACGGGTGTACCTGATTGCGAGTGGCAAAATCCAGCGCAGTGGTGGCACGAAACCGGAAGGGGGCAGCGATGGCACGAGCTAGACCTGCTCAGCGCCAACGCGGCGTCGCTTTGATTGTGATTCTGATGCTGCTGGCGATCATGGTGTCGATCGCGGCGACGATGTCCGGACGCCTGTTTACTCAGTTTAAGCGCGCGGGCAATCAGCTGAATTATCAACAGGCTTACTGGTATGCCATCGGTGCTGAGTCGCTGGCCAAAGCGGGGATTGAACAGAGTTACCAAGACAGTGACACCATCAACCTGTCGCAGCCATGGGCACTCGAAGAGCAAACCTACCCGCTCGATTATGGCCGGCTGAAAGGACGCATCCTTGATCGGCAGGCGTGTTTTAATGTCAACGCTCTGGCATCGGTGGAGTTCAATCCAGCCGATACAGGGCGTCCGTATCTGGTGTCGGTACTGAAAAATCTGCTCACCGAACTGGAGGTGGATGACTATCAGGCGGAAGTTATGGCGGACTCGACGTGGGAGTTTGTCGATAAGAATGATGGCATCAACAGCCAAAGTGGTGTGGAAGACGCTTTCTATGAAGGACTGGCGCCGCCGTACATGGCCGCCAATACTTTACTGGCGGATGAGAGCGAATTGCGCGCCGTCAACCAGATGAGTGGCGAGGCCATGACCAAACTGGCTCCATATGTGTGTGCGTTGCCGGCCGACGACTGGCGCTTAAACATCAACACCTTAGAACCGGAACAGAGTAAGCTGCTGATGGCAATGTTCAGCCCGTATCTGAGTGATTCAGATGCGAAAGCCATTCTGGAGAGACGCCCTTACGATGGCTGGGCCAGTGTTGAGGATTTCCTCGCTGAGCCCGCGATTGCATCCGTGGATGAGAATGTACGTAAGCAGGCCAGGCAGTATCTGGCGGTGGACAGTGCCTACTTTGAGCTTGACGCCGAAGTGTTGGTCGAGGAGTCCCGGGTCAGAATACGTAGCCTGCTGTATAGTGAAAACAGAGAAACTGCAACGGTAATACGCCGTCGCTTTGGAGGGATCAGTGAGCGAGTTTCTGACCGTTCGACTGAGTAGTCAAAAAGACACACCAATCCCTTGGTTGGTGTGGTCAACCAATCAAAATGAAGTCATCGCCAGCGGTGAGCTGGCCGACTGGACGCAGTTATCTGACCTGACCGGCTACGCCGCGCAGCGCACAGTGATCGTGTTGGTGTCGGCGCGCGATGTTGTGCTGACAGACGTCGAGATCCCAGCCGGTGCATCGCGCCAACTGGACACCATGCTGCCTTATTTACTCGAAGACGATCTGGCTCAGGATGCGGATGAACTGCACTTTACCCAGCTGGCCCGTCAAGGCTCACATGCATACGTGTGTGGCCTGGATCGTAACTGGCTGCGTACCCTGCTTGATGAGCTGCGTGAGCATCAGATTGACGTGAAAAAAGTGTTGCCGGATGTGCTGGCATTGCCAGAGTACCCTGAAGGCATCAGCGCCGCGCAGCTGGGTGAGCTGTGGCTGTTACGCAAAGGTCCTTACCGCGCGTTGAGTATTGAATCCGAGTGGTTGCCTATTCTGGCCGCGTCGGAATGGGTGAGTGATGATGACGGCGAAGCGCCGTTAGCACTGCGATCCTACAGCGCGTTACCGGAGCTGAATCTGAGTGAGGGTGCGGATTGGCGTTGTGAACAGCCCGCGCTGATCATGCAACTGCTGACGGAACATGCGATCAGCAGCAAAGTGAATCTGCTCAGTGGGGAATTTAAACCCAAGTCATCACTGCTCAAACACTGGCGTCTGTGGCGTCCGGCGGCTGTCGCAGCAGGATTACTGCTGGTGACGTCGTCGGTGTACGCGGTCTTGCAGATCCAGCAGTATGAAGCGCAGGCGCAGCAGTACCGCGCTGAAAGCGAACGTATCTTCCGAGCAGCGTTACCGGGCAGGAGCAAGATTCCGACCGTGGGTTACCTCAAACGCCTGATGGAGCAAGAGGCCAACCGTTTGTCGGGCGGTAATGCAGAAGACTCGATTCTGGTGGTGATGACCAAGATGACGGACACCTTCCGCAACAGCAGTGACATGCAGTTGCAGAGCATTCGCTACGATGGCAACCGCGGCGAAGTGCTCCTGCAGGCTCAGAGCAAAGATTTCCAGAGTTTTGAAAAAGCGCGTGTCGAACTGGCCAAGCACTTCAGCGTTGAGCAGGGACAACTGACCCGATCTGGTGAAGTGGTCAATGGCTCGTTCGTACTCAAACGTAAGTGAGGTGACAGATGAAACAATTATTGGCCACCGCACAAGCCTGGTGGCAAAGCATTACGCCGCGCGAGCAGCGTCTGGTCATGATCGGCGGAGCTTTGCTGGTGCTGGCTGTGCTGTACTGGGGGATCTTGTCGCCGTTGCATCAGCGTGCGGCGGAAGCAGAAGCCCGCATTTCGACTGAAAAACAGTTGCTGAGCTGGACGAGGGAAAAAGCCAACCAGATCACCACGCTGCGTGCCAGTGGCGGGGTTACCAGTTCCACTCAGCCGCTCAACCAGATTGTCTCTTCCACAGCCGGACGCTATAACATTGAGCTGATCCGGGTGCAGCCGCGTAGTGAGATGCTCCAGGTGTGGATTCAGCCTGTGGCGTTTGACCAGTTCCTGAACTGGGTGTCTCACCTCAAAAGCGACTTTGGGGTCGAAGTTGAGTTTCTCGATATTGAACGCGCCGACAAGGCTGGTGTGGTAGAGATTAAACGCTTGCAGTTTAAGCGAGGATAGGATGACGAAAAAAATCTGGTTACTGACCGGTGGGTTTGTTCTGGTCAGCGTGATCAGTATTGTGGCCCATGTGCCGGCCGCATTTGTACTCAGACAAGTGACGCTGCCCGCGCCACTGCAAATCGAAGGCATATCTGGCACGGTGTGGCAGGGCAAAGCACAGTCCGTCAGTTGGCAGCGTCAATCGCTCGGTGAAGTCCGCTGGTCGCTGAGCGGCTGGAAACTGCTGATGGCTCGCTTGGAAGCGACGGTGCGTTTTGGCCGTGGCAGTGATTTAGGGATCAACGGTAAAGGCGTGCTGGGGTATGGCTTTGGTGGTGCGTACGCACGTGACCTGGTGACCTCGATGGCGGCTGAGAATGCATTGCGCTATGCACAAGTGCCGTTGCCAATTGGCGTGTCTGGTCAACTGGTCTTGACGATTGATGACTGGCGATACCAAGCACCGTATTGTGCCCGCGGTGAGGGTGAGCTGGCCTGGGGACAGGCGGGGGCTCAGACGCCGCTTGGTGATCTCGATCTGGGGCCGGTGGTGGCAACGATCCGCTGTGAAAACAGTTCGCTTAGCGTGGCCGGTCAGCAGAGCAGCGCTCAGGTCAGCAGCGAGTTTTCTGCCGAGCTGCAAGCCAATCAAAGTTACACCAGTCAGGCGTGGTTTAAACCCGGCGCAGAGTTTCCGGGTTCACTGCAAAGTCAGTTACGCAACCTGCCGAAGCCGGATGCTCAGGGACGCTATCAGTTCAGTCAGGGTGGCCGACTATAACCTGCCCAGCGAGCAGCAAAAAGACAATAAAAAAGGGCGACTCAGGTCGCCCTTTTTACGTTCAGTCTTTCACTTTGAGGATGTCATCCCACGGCAACTGCTCATCGCCCAACACAATAAAGTTGGGGTTTTCCAGTGTTTCGCGTTCGTTGTAAGACAATGGTTCGAGAACCGTGCTGAGAATGCGCCCTCCGGCTTCTTCGACGATGCACTGGGTGGCAGCGGTGTCCCATTCGCCCGTCGGGCCAAGGCGCAAATAGCAGTCCACGGCTCCTTCCGCGACCAGACACGCTTTGAGGGCAGCCGAGCCGAGCGGCACCAGATCGTAGTTCCAGCGGCTGCTCATGCGGCTGGTGATGCGATTGATGTCCTGGCGGCGGCTGATGGCAATGGCGATCGACTGGTTCAGGCTTTCGTGTTTGTGGGTCGTGATGCGCACGCTTTCGCTCATGTCCGGGATCTTCCAGGCGCCTTTGCCGTGATAGGCGTAGTACGTAACACCAGAGACCGGGCCGTACACCACACCCATCACCGGACGGTGGTTTTCGACCAGTGCAATGATGGTGGCAAAGTCGCCACTGCGGGCGATGAATTCTTGAGTGCCGTCGAGCGGGTCGACCAGCCAGTAGCGATCCCAGTCTGCCCGCTGGGCCAGACTGATGTTGGCCGCTTCTTCAGACAGCACCGGAATGTCCGGCGTCAGTTCGCTGAGACGTTCAGTGATCAGCTTATGCGCCGCAATGTCAGCACTGGTGACCGGCGTTTCATCGCTTTTGGTGTACGCTTCATACTGTTTTTTCTGATAAATATCCAAGATCAGCTGACCCGCAGAACGGGCGATTTCGATCACGCTGGGCAGCAGATGGGACAAGTCTTTCGTTATCGGCATATCGGTTCCTATAACCCTGCTGTTATTATTTTAGATGACGCAGGGCAAGTAGTAGCGCAGTGATGCTGCGTGCTTCACAAAAATCGAGGTGGGTAAGCAACTCTTCGGCCTGCGCCAGAGGCCAGCGCACAATTTCCAGCGGTTCGGGCTCGTCCCCTTCCAGACGCTCAGGATAGAGATCGCGTGCAACAAACAGCGTCATGCGACTGGAAAAGTACGACGGCGCCAGGACCACCTCTTTGAGGGGCATCAGGCTGCGGCAACCGAATCCGATCTCCTCTTTGAGCTCACGGTCAGCCGCTTGCTGTGGGGTTTCGCCCGGATCAATCAGACCTTTGGGAAACCCCAGTTCGTACCGCTCAGTGCCGGCGGCGTATTCGCGCACCAGCAGCAAATCGCCCTGTTCGGTCAGTGGAACCATCATGACGGCATTTCGGCCGCTGGGCTTCATGCGTTCATAGGTGCGTTCCACTCCATTACTAAAGCGCAGGTCAAGGGATTCTATGGTAAATAAGCGGGACTGAGCGACGGCTTGTTTCGCCAGAATGTCCGGCGTTTTCTTTCCTGTCATTACGCTCGCTCCTTTGCAGGGAAAAGTGTTCTTAATATATGAGAAAAGCCGTGTGCTTGAAAAGAGCAGATTGTGACCAAAGACGAGTTTCTCTCAGATAAAGAAAAGGTTGGCGTATGACGGCCAACCTTTTGCTCACAATCGCGTGCGATCAGTAGTAAGAATGCTCACCGCGATCATGTTCGGTCGCATCGCGCACTGCGGTCAGTTCGCCTTCGAACTGTTGCAGCAGCTCTTTCTCGATGCCTTCTTTGAGTGTGACGTCCACCATAGAGCAGCCGTTACAACCGCCGCCGAACGAAACGATCGCGACACCGTCTTCGGTGATTTCAATCAGATTCACGTGACCGCCGTGGCTGGCCAGTTGTGGGTTCACCTGTGTCTGGATGGCGTACTCAACACGTTCTGTCAGCGGCGCGTCATCAGACACTTTACGCATCTTGGCGTTCGGCGCCTTAAGGGTCAGCTGAGAACCCATTTTGTCGGTGACAAAATCGATTTCGGCATCTTCCAGAAATGGCAGGCTGAGCTCGTCGACGTAAGCCGAGAAGCCGCTGAACGCCAGCTCTGTATCGGTCGCTTCCACCGCTTCTGGCGGGCAGTAAGACACACCACATTCTGCATTCTGAGTGCCCGGGTTGACCACAAACACGCGAATGTTAGTGCCGTCCGGTTGCTGGCTCAGCAGGTTGGCAAAATGGGACTGGGCAGATTCTGTAATAGTAATAGTATTTGACACGACGAATACCTGAGTAAATTTGTAGGCTATTTAACCACCATTCTACTCCTGTGAATTCTGAGATCTAGCCCTTTGCGCATAAATTAGCGTTGTCTGAACTAGTCACCGGGCTCAGGAGTGCGGCACAGGCAGTAAATATCAACAGTTTCTGCGCCGGCATCAAGCAGTAATTTGCACAATTGCTGCACGGTACTGCCGGTGGTTACCACATCGTCCACCAGAGCTATGTGACGTACGCTCGGCGCACGCGACAAAACAAACGCCCGGCGGAGGTTGCGGCTGCGTTCGGCTTTGCTCAGTCCCTGTTGCTGTACGGTGGCCCGACAGCGCTGAAACAGCGGCTGATAACGACTGTGTGGCCATTGCCGGATCAGTTGAACGGCGAGCAATTCACTCTGATTAAATCCGCGCCATGCGTGGCGGCGCCAGTGCAGTGGCACCGAGGTCAGGAGCGGTGCCGGGGTCTCGATCTGAGGCGTGAGCAACTGCGCCAGTGGCGGGCTTAGCCAGAACTGACGGCGGTATTTAAAGCGGTGCACGTATTCCGACAAGGGGGGCTGATAATCGCCGATGCAGTAGAGTCGGTTCCACAAAGGCGGGCTGGCAAGACACTGACCGCATTGCTCGACGGGTATCGGGGTCGGCAGGCCGCAGCGCTGGCAGCGCGGACGGGGAGCAAAATACCGCTGACAGTGACGACACCACAGCCGATTATCGGCGGACAGACGGCACAAGTCGCATTGCGCGCCGCCCAAACAGAGCATGGCGTTTTGCCACCAGTGGGATAACATAAGCGTTTGCCAGAAAGCGGTCAGTGCAGACCATGATGCACTGACCACCGAACACAATGCATGGTTTTAGTCGGAGAGGGTGCGAGCATGGCTGCAGAATTGTTTTGGCAGAGTCAGGGACAGGGCGACGATTTGGTGCTGGTGCACGGCTGGGGAATGAACGGGGCCGTGTGGCATCAGACCGTGGAGGTGCTCAGTCATCACTTTCGGGTGCATGTGGTTGATTTGCCGGGTTACGGTCACAGTGCCCATTTGCATGCGGCCACGTTAGATGAGATGACCACCTTGCTGCTTGAGCGGGCACCAGAACGCGCCATTTGGGTCGGCTGGTCGCTGGGCGGGCTGGTGGCGACGCACATGGCGCTGCATCATCCTCAGCGGGTGCGCAAGCTGGTGACGGTCGCCAGTTCGCCAAAATTTGCCGCAGAGCGACCATGGCGCGGTATTCAGCCCTCGGTACTGACTGCGTTTACCGATCAGTTGATGGAGGATTTTCAAACCACCATCGAACGTTTCATGGCGTTGCAGGCGATGGGCAGTCCGTCGGCCCGGCAGGACGTTCGCCAGTTGAAAGAGGCGGTGTTGTCCCGCCCGGCCCCGAATCCGGACTCCTTGCTGGCCGGCCTGACGATGCTGGCGGACGTCGATTTACGCCAGCATCTGCCGCACATCAGTGCCCCGATGCTGAGGTTGTATGGCCGTCTGGATGGGTTGGTCCCGGTTAAGGTCGCCAGTGATCTGGACAATCTGGTGCCCGACAGCGACTGTTTTGTCTTTACTCAGTCGTCGCATGCGCCGTTTATGACCGAACTGGACAGCTTCTGTCAGCAAATTGTCCAATTCAGTCACAAATAATTGTTAAATATTTGAGCAATCCGGCCGATACCAAGTCTAACCCGGGAGATATGCCTTAGCATGCATTTCGGGTGGGCGATACTGAGGAGGTTTCGGCTATGATCGTGTCACCGACGAACGTGAGTGTGCCACTTATCGCCCCATCGGTGAATGTCCAGACAGAGCAGGCAGCTCGTGACAATAAAGTTCGCGAACCTGTGGTGCCGACCATGGCGCCGGCGAAGTCAAATGCGGAACGTAAGATCAACGCGGACGAGAAACGTCGCAGAAGCACTTCCTGGGATCCGTCGGAGCATCCTGGCTACGAACTGGAACCGGAGCAAGAGGTGGACGCGGACGAACGTGACCCGCCGCGCAGCGCGCTAGAACGGCTGTTTAGCCTGTTGGCGCTGGAAACTTACAGTCAGTATCAGGGCAAAGGGTATGCGATGCGTTTTCGCCTGCCCAAAACCATCATCGATGCGGCGATAACCGAAGGACAGATGGCACGCAGGCGTGTGGTTATTAAATACCACTATGGCCATGCTGTGGCCCCTAACACGCCATCTGAGATTATAGCGGTGCTGTAGACATCAGTGTTTCGATGTTTATCGCGAACAAGAAAATACCCACGCATGCGTGGGTATTTTTTTCGGCCGGGATTATTTTTTCGCTTTAGCGAAAGCGGCGGCAAATGCACCGCCCATGGCGTTGTTTTGCGGCTCATCCCGGCGGCGTTGTTCGCGGTTGTTTTCCTGGCTGCGCGGGCGCGCAGCACTGGAGCGCTGATTGCGGTTATCCTGTCCTGGTTCATCACTGAGGCGCATGGACAAACCGATGCGTTTGCGCTGCACGTCCACCTCCATCACTTTGACTTTGACAATATCCCCGGCCTTGACCACGTCTCGTGGGTCGGATACGAATCGATCCGACAGCGCGGAGACGTGCACCAGTCCGTCCTGATGAACGCCAATGTCGACAAACGCGCCGAAATTGGCCACGTTGGAGACCACGCCTTCGAGAATCATGCCAGGCTCCAGATCGGCGACGGTATTGACGCCGTCGGCAAATGTTGCTGTCTTAAACTCCGGACGCGGGTCACGCCCCGGTTTGTCCAGCTCACGGATAATGTCGGTCACGGTCGGCACACCGAAGTGGTCGTCGGTGTAATCGACCGCATGCAAGCCGCGCAGGAAGTCGGAGTCGCCGATCAGGCTCTGTACCTGCTTGTGGTTTTTCTCTGCGATGGCTTTGACCACCGGGTAGGCTTCCGGGTGCACTGACGAGGCATCAAGCGGGTTCTTTCCGTCCATGATGCGCAGGAAACCGGCACACTGTTCAAACGCTTTTGGCCCCAGACGTGCGACTTTTTTCAGCGTGGTGCGGGACTCAAAGCGGCCGTTTTCGTCGCGGTAGGCAACGATGTTGTCAGCCAACGTGGTCGACAGGCCGGCGACGCGGGTCAGCAGTGCTGCTGATGCTGTATTGACGTCCACTCCGACGGCGTTGACACAGTCTTCCACCACCGCATCAAGGCGCTTGGCAAGCAATGTCTGACTGACGTCGTGCTGGTACTGACCGACACCGATGGATTTCGGATCGATTTTCACCAGTTCCGCCAGGGGATCCTGCAGGCGGCGGGCGATTGACACCGCGCCCCGCAGTGACACGTCCATGGCCGGGAACTCTTTTGCCGCCAGTTCGGAGGCCGAGTACACCGATGCTCCAGCCTCACTGACCATGATTTTCTGTACTTTGAGGTTGCCACGTTGGATCACGTCAGCCACAAAGGCATCGGTTTCGCGCGACGCCGTGCCGTTGCCGATCGCAATCAGATCCACATTAAATTTGCGTACCAACTGGTCCACGACCTGCGCGGCGCGGTCGTACTGATTCTGTGGAGGATGTGGGTAAATGGTTTCGGTGGTCAGCACTTTCCCGGTGGCATCCACCACGGCGATTTTCGAGCCGGTACGCAGGCCCGGATCGAGGCCGAGCGTCGCGCGTGGACCCGCGGGTGCTGCCATCAGCAGATCTTTCAGGTTGGTGGCGAACACGTCGATGGCCTCAATTTCCGCGCGCTCTTTCATGGCGCCCATCAACTCGGTTTCCATGTGCATCGACACTTTGATGCGCCATGCCCAGCTGATGACCTGCTTACGCCATGCGTCAGCCGCCGCATTGCTCAGCGTGATGCCGTAGTGATCGGCAATCAAAGTTTCACAATAGGACTGACGCACACCTTCTTCCTGAGCCGGATCGGCATTCAGTGCCAGGGTCAGAAAGCCTTCGTTGCGGCCACGTAACATCGCCAGCGCGCGGTGAGACGGCACTTTGCTGATCGGTTCATTGTGTTCGAAATAGTCTTTGAATTTTTCGCCTTCGCGCTCTTTGCCTGCGACAACCCGGGCCACCAGTTCGGCGTGTCGGGTCAGATGGGCGCGGATCTTCTCCAACAGGTTGGCGTCTTCAGCGATGCGCTCCATGATGATCGCACGTGCACCATCCAGCGCGGCTTTGATGTCTGTGATGCCTTTGTCATCCGCCAGATACTTGGCCGCTTCACTGTCAGGGTCAGTCTGCGGTGTGTGCCACAGCGTGTCCGCCAGCGGCTCCAGGCCGGCTTCGATGGCGATTTGCCCCTTGGTACGGCGCTTCGGTTTGTACGGCAGATACAGGTCTTCCAGTCGCGTTTTACTGTCGGCCTGACGGATGTCTTGTTCCAGCTCCGCTGTCAGTTTTCCCTGTTCCTCAATCGATTTGAGGATGGTTTGACGACGTTCGTCCAGCTCACGCAGATAGGACAGGCGGCTGTCCAGCGTCCGCAGTTGGGTATCGTCCAGTCCGCCGGTGACTTCTTTTCGGTAGCGGGCAATAAAGGGGACGGTGTTACCGTCATCAATCAGAGTGACAGCGGCGTTGACCTGCTCAGGGCGTACATTCAGCTCCTGGGCAATCAAGTGACAGATAGCTTGGCTCATCCGTGGTTTCTCTTTTATTCGGGTGTATTGGCAGCCGATGCACGGCGTGGGTATTTCCCACATTGGGGTGCGTCGGCGTTTTTCCAACGATTTTACATTTGGTCGCCGGTTTTTGCGCTTAAATTACTTATCTCAGGTGGATATTGGTTATATTTGTGTCAAAACTGTAATCAAATTCAGAACTTATCGGCTATGGGGGAACTCATAGTTACTGTGTTTCACTTATCCGACAGTCATGGATTCTCCTCATGAAGAAAGTTTCTCTAGCCCTTGCCCTGTTCAGCACCGCGTTATTCACCCCGATGTCCTGGTCTGGCGATCTGCAAGCCACCACCCGCGATCCGGTGTACAAAATCGACAACGAGTTGGTGCTGGGGCGAACTGAGAATGTCTATTATAACGACATTCCGCAACTCAAGGGCGTTCCGTTCACGGGCAAAATTGACACTGGCGCCGATACCACCTCAATGCATGCCGAGAATATTCACGTCATCAGTCAGAACCCCAAGTATCAGCATCTGAAAGACGATGCCCTGATGGAAGCTGTGGTTGAGGACATGGACAAACGTCACGGCAAGTGGGAAGACGCCATGTTCAAGCCGTACCGGGTTCAGGTCTCGTTTGAAGTACGCCATCCGTACACTGGCAAAGTCATCAAAATAACCGATGACATTGAGCGGATTGCGATGATCCGCAGCCGTACCAATGACAAACCTATCCTGCGGCCGACCATCAATCTGCCACTGACCATCGCCGGGCACACGGTTAACACTGACGTGAACCTTGCGGATCGTTCCGGTTTCTCTGCTCCGGTGTTGATCGGAAAAACCTTCCTTGAGAACAATGCCTGGGTGTTCGCCGGTTACGATTACCTGCAGGGCCTGCCACAAGCTCAGGTGATTGGCAAACACGAGACCGTTAACGTGGGCGGTTTACCGTACAAAACCAGTTTCTCATTGAAAAACAATTATTCGATTGCCAATGCCAAAGACATTCAGGTGGATAAAAAAGCCCGCCAGGTGTCGTTTACGCTGATCGGCAGCAACGGGCAGCGCAAAGCGATGACGCTGCCGCTGGTGAAAATGCTGCGTGTGAGTGGCACGGCGCGCCCGCTGGTCTACCTGCCGGTTAAGCTCAATGACACCCAAACCGAGCACTGGCTGGTGTATCTGCGAGATCGCAGTCACCTCGATACCCAATTGCGTATTGGTCTGAACACCACCAGCCGATATTTTGTTATCGATTCCGGACGGGAGAATCTACTGCGTGGCGGCGAAAAGAGCTACAACAATGCGCTTAAGAGTCATCCGCTGGTGGTGTCACCTGAGGAAGAGATCGAACTGGACGGCGTGACGTTGCGCGCGGAACCGTCGTTTGCGGTCAACACTCCCTTGCTGCGGGTCAGCAGTTTTGAGCTGGTGGAAGGCAAGAAGCCGCAGGTCGAATTCTATCTGCCCGATGGCAAAGGCGGTGAGCAGAAAGTGGTGAAAGAGGTGATCAAAAACATCGTGGTGGGTGAGTCGACCCGGCCGATTGTCGAAGGTGAGTTCACGTTTGGCGGCGAGACACGCACACTGGCATTTGCCGTTGATGTCGTGGAGAAAAAGGGCCAGAAGCCGTATTTCACGTTGGGACAAAAAATGGCCAAAGGCGGAGTGCTGGTCAATACCCGCGCTGAGAACCTGCTGGATGTGCACCCGCTGTTTCGCGCCGGTCACATTGAAGTGGCGCAGGTGGAAGGGCTCAGTTTTCCAGTCAAACTGGATACCGGGGCGGACATCAGTTCAATCAACGCACAGGACATCAAGCAGTTCGACAAAGACGGTAAGAAAATGGTCACTTTCACCTACGAAAACGATCTGGGGATGAAAAAGCAGTTTACGCGCGAAGTGGTCGATGTGATGCGCATTCGTGCCCGGGACGGTGAAAAAGCCAACGTGCGCCCGGTGGTCAAGATGCGGGTCAGCCTGGGGGGAATTGAGAAAGCGATCCGGGTCAATTTGCAAGATCGCAGCCGGTTCCATTACAGCATGATTCTGGGGCGCAATTTTCTTAAGTACGGGGCGGTGGTCAGCAGCGATAAAGATTACATCGTGACGGACAAGCCCGCCTCGGAACAATAACGTCAAGCCCCGCGGTGCGGGGCTTTTTTTACTCCTGATAGCGGATGCTATTGACGAACCACTCTTTCTCGCCATCCGGGGTGCGCACAGTGAATTCGTCGTCGACCGCTTTTTTGAGGATCGCCCGTGCCATCGGTGAGTCGATCGAGATGTAGCCTTTGGCGTCGCCATAGATCTCGTCTGGACCGACGATGCGAAACTGCATCCGCTCGCCAGCGTCATTCTCAATTTCGACCCAGGCGCCAAAAAACACCTGGCCTTCCTGCTGCGGAGAGTAGTCGACCACTTTGACCTGTTCGAGGCGCTTTCTCAGATAACGGACACGGCGATCAATTTCTCGCAAGCGCTTCTTGTTATACTGGTAGTCCGCGTTCTCACTGCGGTCGCCCAGACTGGCGGCCCAGGTGACTTTTTTGGTGACTTCAGGGCGCTCTTCTCTCCATAGAAAGTCGAGCTCTTTTTTAAGGCGATCAAAGCCTTCTCGGGTAATCAGATTGGTTTTCATATTGTTGATGCTATCAGATTGCAACCTGCGGATACATTAGCTAAAAAAGACATAAACGTTAACAATTCTTTAAGCGACTTTTCGCGAACGGGTGGTACATTGCATACTGCCATCCTGTCTGGGCAATGGGTTTATTTGGTGGAGTCTTTACATGCAAGAAAACTTTAAGATCCTCGTGGTCGATGACGATGCACGTTTGCGTGCGTTGCTGGAACGTTACCTGTCGGAACAAGGTTTCCAGGTACGTAGTGTGGCAAACAGTGAGCAAATGGACCGTCTGTTGACGCGTGAAAACTTCCACCTGATGGTGCTGGATCTGATGTTGCCGGGCGAAGACGGTTTGTCGATCTGCCGCCGGCTGCGCAACGCCAACAACATGTTACCGATCCTGATGCTGACTGCCAAAGGTGATGAAATCGACCGGATTGTCGGTCTGGAAGTCGGCGCGGACGATTATCTGCCTAAGCCGTTTAACCCCCGTGAGTTGCTGGCACGGATCAAAGCGGTATTGCGTCGTCAGGTGATTGAAGCGCCGGGCGCTCCGAGTTCTGAGGAATCGGTGGTGGAATTCGGTGAGTTTCGCCTTAATCTCGGAACCCGAGAAATGTTCCGTGGTGATGAGCCTATGCCACTGACGTCTGGTGAGTTTGCGGTGCTTAAAGCCCTGGTGACCAACGCGCGTGAGCCGATGTCACGCGACAAGCTGATGAATATGGCGCGTGGACGGGAGTACTCCGCCATGGAACGCTCGATCGACGTGCAAATCTCGCGTTTGCGCCGCATGCTGGAAGTCGACCCGAGCAAACCTCGTTACATTCAGACGGTGTGGGGGCTGGGCTACGTCTTTGTCCCCGACGGTAAAGAAGCGTAAGCTTGACCTTCCGGCTCCGGTTGCCCGCGCAACCGGAGCTTTTTGTTTGTCTTCCTGCTCCAATTGGCTCTCAAGGTAATGTTATGCGTATCCGCAGCTCGTTGACTCAATCCATTTTGTTGCTGATCACTTTGCTGATCGCCAGCCAGGTCTATTCCTACTACGCGGTATTTAATTACGCACTGTTGCCGAGTTTGCAGCAATTCAACAAGATTCTCGGCCATGAAATTAACCTGATGCTGGATGATTCTGAGGAGCTCAATGCCGGGCTGGATGCGCCGCAGCGTCGCCGGGTGCTTGAGCAGTTGGGCGTGACGATACATCCGGAAGACAGTCCGATTGCCGAAGAGTACCGCCATGCGGTCAGTATTGATCTGATGAGTGAAGAGATGAGCCAGGAGCTCGGGGTTCCGACCGATGTGCGCATGATGCTCGGACAGGAAAGCTACATTCTGTGGATGAAAACCGATGCTTTGCCGGGCGCGTTGATCCGCATTCCGCTCTCGGAGTTACAGGAAGAAGACTTTGCGCCGCTGTTTCGTAACAGCCTGATCATGGCGCTGCTGATCGTCGCCGGTGGCTGGCTGTTTATCCGGTTGCAGAATCGGCCTTTGGTGGCGCTTGAGCGTGCCGCTAAGGACGTGGGCCGGGGCGAAATCCCACTACCGCTGCCAGAAAAAGGCGCCACGGAGATCCGCTCGGTCACCCGGGCGTTTAACCAGATGTCAAAAGGCATTCAGGCGCTCGAAGAAGACCGCGCGCTGCTGATGGCCGGCATCAGTCACGACTTACGCACGCCGCTGACCCGCATTCGGCTGGCGACGGAAATGATGTCGCCACAGGACAGTTATCTGGCGGAAGGCATCATCGGTGACACCGAAGAGTGCAATGAGATCATCAGTCAGTTTATGGATTACCTCAAACCAGTCAATCAGCAGAGCTTTGAAGCGGTCAGCCTCAATGATTTGGCCCGCGACGTGGCGACGTCGGAAGGGGGGTATGAAATTCAGGTTGAAACGGAGCTGAATCCGCAGATGAAAGATGCCATCGGCAGCCCCATCGCGATCAAGCGCGCGATCAGTAATCTGGTGGTGAACGCCATTCGCTATGGCAACGGCTGGGTAAAAGTCAGCACCGGCATGACGGCCGACAATAAACTGGCGTGGGTGTGTGTGGAAGATAATGGCCCGGGGATTGAAAACAGCCAGATCGGTAAGTTGTTCGAACCTTTTACCCGGGGCGACACCGCGCGGGGCAGTGAAGGGACCGGATTGGGGCTGGCAATCGTGAAGCGGATTGTCAGCCAGCATCGCGGCGCTGTGGTGGTGAATAACCGCTCACAAGGCGGACTCAAAGCTCAGATCAGCTTTCCAACCCGTTAAACTCCCTCAAGCGCGCGGCCGCGGGCCTGAGGGAGTCGGAATGGTTAGGACTCCGTTGCGCGCTCGCGCTCTGCATCGGTCAGTTTTTCCGGCAGCAGCAGATTGAGCACGATTGCGGTGATGCCACCGGCGGCGACGCCGGAGGAGAAGATGCTCTTAATGAACTCGGGCATGAACTGGAGGATTTCCGGTTTCTGCGCGATGCCTAGCCCCATAGAAAACGACAGAGCCATGATCAGAATTGCGCGGCGGTCGAGCTCCACGCGGGAGATAATGCGCACCCCGGCAGCGGCGATGGTGCCGAACATCACTATGGTTGCGCCGCCCAGCACAGGTTCCGGGATAAGCTGGACAAAGCTGGCCACGCCAGGAAACAGGCCCAGCAAGACCAGCATGGCGGCGATGAAGTAGCCTACATAACGGCTGGCCACACCGGTCAGCATGATCACCCCATTGTTCTGACTAAAAGTGGAGTTCGGGAAGCTGTTTAGCAGCGCCGCCAGGGCGGAGTTTAACCCGTCAGCCAGTACGCCGCCTTTGATGCGTCGCATGTAGACCGGGCCTTTGACCGGCTCGCCAGATACTTCTGAAGTCGCGGTAATGTCACCAATCGCCTCCAGCGCCGTGATAAGGAAAATCAGTACCAGCGGAATAAACAGCGACCAGTCAAAGCTCAGTCCATACTGCATGGGAACCGGCAATGCGATCAGCGCGGTGTCGCCCAGTTGTGAGCTATCAACCATGCCCATGAAATAAGCCAGCAGGTAACCGACCAGCATGGCAATCACAATCGATGCGACCCGAATGTACGGGTTGCGGGCGCGGTTGAGCAGGACGATCAGCCCCAGTACCGTACCCGCCAGCGCCAGTTTGTCCAGGCTGCCGAACGTGCCATCACCGAGCGCCGCATATCCGCCGCCCATTGAAACCAGACCAACCTGGATCAGCGTCAGGCCGATCAGGGTCACCACAATTCCAGACACCAGGGGAGTGATCACCCGGCGTGCGTAATCCAGCACGCGTGACAGCAGAATTTCAGCAAATGAGGCCACCAGAATGGTGCCGAAAATCGCCGCCATCATGGTCGACAGATCCGCGCCGCCCGCTTTCAGTGCCAGCCCGGCACCGATGATTGGGCCGAGGAAGTTAAAGCTGGTGCCCTGCACGGACAACAGCCCGGAACCGATCGGCCCAAAGGTCCGGATCTGGATAAAAGACGACAGGCCGGACGCGAATAATGACATGCTGATGATGGTGTTGGTTTGCTCGGCCGGCACACCAAGCGACTGGCAGATGATCAGCGACGGGGTAATGATGGCGACAAACATGGCCAGCAGGTGCTGCAGGGCAGCGAAAAGGGTTTGCGGTAGCGGTGGTTTATCGTTGAGCTGATAAACCAGGTCGGTATGTCGCGAAGCGTTGTGGTTAGCCATGGAAATTTCCTGTCAGAGCACCACTGATATTCGCTGAATGGGGACATCAGTGGGAGCCGGCACGTTATCTGTGATTGCTGTTAATCAGGGCCGGATCAGCGTGGAGCACATGCGGAGTCGGGTCCGCGCGAAAAATTGGCCGGAATTATAAAAGGTTTTTTATTAAAAGCAAACGTTTGCCTTGTGAGGGGAAAAGGGGAGCTGTGGCGATATTGGTTGGAAAAATCACGCCTTGGCGTACACGTCGCGCTCACCGAGCCAGCGCTCGATAATGGCCGTGGCGTTGTCTGGATATTGCTGGTGAATGTAGCGGGCGATGCGCTGAACTTCCGGGATCAGGCGCTGATCGCGGACCAGATCGGCAATTTTGAAATCCGCCAGTCCGGTCTGTTTAGTGCCGAGCAGTTCGCCCGGTCCGCGAATTTCCAGATCGCGCTGGGCAATCACGAAACCGTCATTGCTTTCGCGCAGCACCCCCAGACGCTTTTGCGCCGTTTTGGACAGTGGCGCGTGATAGAGCAGCACACAGTGGCTCGCCACCGAGCCCCGGCCGACGCGCCCGCGTAACTGGTGCAACTGAGCCAGGCCAAGTCGCTCCGGGTTCTCAATGATCATCAGGCTGGCATTGGGTACGTCTACCCCAACTTCAATCACGGTGGTGGCGACCAGCAGGTGGAGGTGATTGTCTTTGAACGCTTGCATCACCGCTTGTTTTTCGGCCGGTTTCATTCGGCCGTGGACCAGACCGATCTTAACGTCCGGCAGTCGGCGTTGCAGCTCTTCGGCGGTGTCAGCGGCGGCCTGCGCTTCCAGAACTTCGGACTCGTCAATCAGGGTACAGACCCAATAAGCTTGTTTGCCTTCGTCAAGACAGGCATGGCGGACACGCTCAATGATGTCGTCACGCTTGGTGTCCGGGATGGCGACCGTCTGAATCGGTGTCCGGCCCGGTGGTAATTCATCGATCACGGAGGTTTCCAGATCCGCGTAGGCGGTCATGGCGAGAGTGCGCGGGATAGGGGTTGCGGTCATGATCAACTGGTGAGGATACGCGCCTTGTCGGGCACCTTTCTCACGTAATGCCAGGCGCTGATGTACCCCGAAACGGTGTTGTTCATCAATGATCACCAGGGCCAGGTGATGGAACGCCACGTGTTCCTGAAACAGAGCATGGGTGCCGACCACCATCTGCGCTTCTCCGCTGGCAATCCGCGCCAGCTCGGCCTCTTTGGCTTTGCCTTTCAGTTTGCCCGCCAACCAGCCGACCTGAATCCCCATGCTTTCAAACCAGTTGGAGAAATTGAGTGCATGTTGCTCTGCCAGCAGTTCGGTGGGCGCCATCAGGGCGACCTGATAACCGTGCTCAATCGCCCGCACGGCCGCCAGCGCGGCCACCAGTGTTTTGCCTGAGCCAACATCGCCCTGCACCAGACGCATCATCGGGTGTGGCTGCGTGAGATCCGCTTCAATTTCTTTCACCACCCGTGACTGGGCTCCGGTCGGCGTAAAGGGCAACTGTGCCAGTAACCGCTGCTTGAGTTGTGAGGCGTCGGGCAGCGGCAGTGCCGCATCACGCTGGCCTTGGCTGCGTACCGCCAGCATCGACAGATTCTGTGCCAGCAGCTCTTCCATGATCAGCCGGATTTGTGCCGGATGACGCCCCTGATCGAACTGGTCGAGATCGATGTCAGGCGGTGGCCGGTGAATGGTATGCAGAGCCTGAGCCAGCGTCAGTTGGTGGTCGTAAAGTCCGGTTGGCAGCAGTTCCTGCACCGCCGCTTTGTCCAGCAGTGCCAATGCCTGATCGGTCAGATTGCGTAAGGTGACTTGTCTCAGACCATCGGTGGTGGGGTAGACGGGTGTCAGGCTTTGCTCGACGTCCGGCTGACGTTCTGGCGCGTAAAACTTGTAGTCAGGGTGGATAATTTCCAGCCCCATATTGCCGCGTTTGATTTCACCGTATGCGTGCACCAGTTTGCCTTCGGCAAAGTTGTTTTTCATCGCGGCGGTAAAATTGAAAAAACGCAGCGTGATGGTGCCGTTACCGTCACTGAGTTTGACCGTCAGCATCTTGCGCCGGCCAAACAGGGTATCAACCGCCATGACTTTTCCCTGCACGGCGGCCCACAAGCCCGCATGCAGCTTGGCTACCGGGTAGACACGGGTACGATCTTCGTAACGCAGCGGCAGATGAAATAACAGGTCCTGAACGGTGTTGAGCCCGACTTTCGCCAGTTTTTCAGCCACTTTGGCGCCGACCCCGGACAGGGATGTTAGCGGAATAGCGGACAGTAACTGGGACATACGGGCTCTCTCGTTTTCGCGGTCAGTGGCGATAGTTAACCATTGGGCTGTGTTTTTGTACAGGAAAATTCACCCCAGTGTAGCCTTAGAGCTGAGGGTTATTTGCGCTGCATCTCCTGCCACCACTGTGGTTCGGCCACGATCTGACCGTCATCATCCAGAGGTGGATAGGCTAAGCCTTTGCGTTTGGCGACTTTGGCCAACACCGGGTGGCCGCGTTCAAACAAGGTACGGTGAATCTCATCGGCCGGCACCTGACTGGCGTCATTGTCGTACATCCCGGCGGCACTGCGTTGTCGCTGGGCTTCATAGAGGATAACCGCACTGGCAACGGACACATTGAGGGATTGCACCATGCCGAGCATCGGAATGATGATGTCCTGATCCGCGAGACGTTTGGCGGTCTCTGAGGCCCCGGCTTTCTCACTGCCGAGTATGATGGCGGTCGGCTTGGTGTAGTCGATGTCACGAAAATCCACCGCGCTGTCGGACAAATGGGTGACCAGCACCTGCATGCCCTGACGTTTCAGCTCGCCGATGGCGCTTTCGATGTCATCGTGGGTGTCAACTTCCACCCAGTTACGCGCCCCGGCAGAGGTGTGGCTCAGCGTACGCATCTTGTCATTCGGCCAGACCGCATGAATGCGGTGCAGTCCGGTGGCGTCAGCGGTGCGGATCACCGCGGAAACGTTGTTGGGTTTGTGGACTTCTTCCAGACACAGGGTCAGATCGGTCTGGCGGGCTTTCAGCACCTGCTGAATGCGTTGATAACGTTCAGGATTCATAATTGGAGAAGGTTGCTCGCTAGGACAATACCATGCCCCTGACGGGTCAGGGGCATGAGTAACAGCGGTTAGTGTTTGCGGCGACGAACTTTCAGCGTCTGCGGCATGGCCTTAATCTTGCGCATGATGCCCGCCAGATGGACGCGATCTTTGGTCGTCAGCGCCACCGTCACGGTGTACAGGCGACCATCGCGTTCTTCGGTCGACAGGCCATGGATGTTAGAGCCAGTCTGCGAGATGACATTGGTCAGCTCGGCCAGAGCGCCTTGACGGTTTTGCATGTCCACCAGCAGCTCAGTAATGAACTCCTGATCGTAGTCACGTGACCATTCCACCGCCATGTACTTATCCGGTTCGCGCTGGTAGCCGCGTACGTTCGGACAGGTTTCACGGTGGACCACCAGGCCTCGGCCCGGTGAGACGTGGGCGATGATGTGATCGTCCGGAATCGGATGACAACAGTTGGCGAACGTCAGCAAAATGCCTTCCGCACCGCGGATCGGCAGTTTTTTCTTCGGCTGGCCGTCTTTGCCCATCACTTCCGTCAGTTCATCGGCATTACCCAGCAGACGACGGGCAATCACGATGCTCATCAGTTCACCCAGACCGATGGCTGCCAACAGATCGTCGGTCGAGCCGATTTTAAGGTCGGTCAGAACGTGTTGAATGTTGTCGTCACTGATGTCGCTGAGCGATTTTTCGCCCAGTGCATGGTTGAGCAGGCGGCGGCCCAGGGTGATCGACTCTTCCCGGCGCATGGTCTTGAGAACCTGACGGATCTTAGTGCGGGCACGGGAAGTCACCACATAGTTGAGCCAGGCGGCGTTAGGACGAGCGCCCGGGGCGCTGATGATTTCGATTGTCTGGCCGTTTTTCAGCGCTTTGCTGAGTGGGTACGGGTTGCGATCCACACGCGCGCCGACACAGGTGTTGCCGACATCGGTGTGCACCGCGTAGGCAAAATCGACCGCGGTCGCGCCGACCGGCAGTTCAACAATGCGGCCTTTAGGCGTGAAGACGTAGATTTCGTCCGGGAACAGATCCGATTTCACATTTTCGATGAACTCAAACGAGTTACCGGCACTTTGCTGCAGTTCCAGCAGGCTCTGCATCCAGCGCTGCGCTTTGATCTGCGCCGTGGTGCCGGATTTGTCGCCTTTGTCTTTGTACGACCAGTGCGCGGCGACCCCTTTGTCCGCCATTTGATCCATGTCTTCGGTTCGGATCTGAACTTCGACCGGTACCCCGTGCGGGCCGACCATCGAGGTATGCAATGATTGATAGCCGTTGGCTTTCGGGACCGCGATGTAGTCTTTCATGCGTCCCGGACGTGGTTTGTACAGGCTGTGTACCTGACCAAGTACCCGGTAGCAGGTATCGGCATCGTCCACCACCACACGGAACGCGTAGATATCCATAATGGTGTGGAAGCGCTGTTCTTTGCTCTTCATCTTGTTGTAGATGGAGAACAGATTCTTCTCCCGGCCGAAGACCCGCGCTTTAAGGCCGACTTCCTGCAGTCGCCCTTCAATTTCAAGATGGATCCGCTGGATCATCTCTTTACGGTTCCCCCGTGCCGCTTTGACCACTTCTTTCAGAACGCGGTAGCGGTTCGGGTACAAGGCTTCAAAGCCCAGCTCTTCCAGCTCGGTTTTGATATTGTGAATACCCAAACGGTGGGCCAGAGGAGAATAGATTTCCAGGGTTTCGCGCGCGATACGGCGTTTTTTGTCCGGACGCAGGGCACCCAATGTGCGCATATTGTGGGTCCGGTCGGCCAGCTTGATCAGAATGACGCGGATATCCTGGACCATGGCGAGCACCATCTTACGAAAGTTCTCGGCCTGGGCCTCTTTGCGATCGCGAAATTTAAGCTTATCCAGCTTAGAGACACCGTCTACCAGCTCCGCCACCGTCGCGCCGAACTGGGATTCCAGCTCTTCTTTGGTGACATCACAGTCTTCGATGACATCGTGGAGCAGTGCCGCTTGCAGCGTTTCGATGTCCAGGCGCATTTCCGCCAGGATCCGGGCTACGGCGACAGGGTGGATGATGTATGGTTCACCGCTTGAGCGGGTTTGCCCTTCATGGGCATCTCTCGCTACCACATAAGATTGACGCAGAGCCTCAATCTGAGGCTCTGTTAGGTATTCTTGGGCAACGTCTTTGAGGCTATCGAATAGATACAAATTTCAGGCCCGGAAGGTTAGGTAAATCGAAGCGCGTCTTGCGACAACCGCTTAGCGGCTGTGTGCGATGCTGCTAACCGCAGCCAGTTCAGCGGCTTCTTGTTCTTGCTGTTCCTGACGCTCACGTGCATCAAGAACATCCTTAGTGATCAGACCTTCTTCGATTTCGCGCAGAGCGATAACCGTTGGCTTATCGTTCTCTTCCGGCACTAGTGAATCTTTACCGCCAGTTTGCATTTGACGAGCGCGGCGAGCCGCAATCAGAACAAGGTCGAAACGGTTGCCAATTTTTTCAACAGCGTCTTGTACAGTTACGCGTGCCATGAGGACTCCAATAAGTTACTTAAATTTAGAATGACGAGAAATTATACAACCTAACTTGTTTATATTCTAGCAATTAGGT
>NZ_WXWP01000272.1:0-5424 GCF_009904765.1 Vibrio sp. V39_P1S14PM300 | reverse complement strand
AATCAGAAATCATATTGGAGATACACCGTATTGTAGTTGCTGCCGCCTTTGATCCGACCAAACTGAGAGGCCTTTTCAAAAATGGCCGAGCGATGATGCAGCGAGTAACCAAACCACAGTTTTTTCAGCTCACGGTTATTGAACAGTTCGCCAACATTAACATCGAAGGAAAAGTCCAGATAATTCAATAGATGATTGGCTGTGTACCCTTTCCGCTCCATCTCGGATTGCTCAATGTAAGTGATGTTATCGATATACGACAAACCTTCGGCAAACCCAAACCGCCAGGTGGTTGGCCACTCGAAGGTGTAATACGCTTTGATCGCCGCGACGTATTCCGTGCTGCTGCTTTGTACCGCTGACGACCAATGATGAACCAGGCCTGGCGTGAGGTAGATATCCAATGGCAGGCCAAACAATTCGTCTGTGAGCGGATGTCCGTAAAACACAGACGTCAGTTGGTTGTTGTACGGATCCTTTTCCCGATTAAACGAAAATATTTCCCCGATGTTGGAAGGCGTTCCCCAACCATGAGCCAGGCGCAGATAACGCTTGTTACTTAACGCCGATTTCGGCGCTTTGGTTTTGTCTCGGAAAAAACCGAATCCAACAAACAGTTCTCCCTGGGTTCTCTCTTCGACCGCTCGGCTGCGATAGGCCTTACTGTCGAGCACGGTAACACTCGCAGCCCCAAGCAGATACAGGTTAGAAGCCACATGATATCGGGCATCAAAACCAATATTGGCGTCAACACCAGGGCCAATCCGCTCGTTGGTGTACTCTGAAAAAGCGTAATAAGTACTGTTAAAATCGGCGTCCTTAACACGCACCGTCAACGCCGGGTTGATGTCCCAGTCACCGGATTCAAATTGTGCCGAGAGGCGCAGATTGCCATGAAAACGAAATTCGTCATCACTCATGATTTCGGTATCAAAAGACCATTGCTCATCCATTCGGTAACGTAACTGCGCACCAAAATCGACCGCGTCCCCTTGATTGGCATTTTGTAAGGACGCCGGAATGTCGACAAAACGCAGCCGGGTCAGCGCCGAAATCCGCCATTCCTGCTCGGGTTCATTAAACAAAAACAGCCCAGCCTCAATGCCATCAATGAACAGGTGCTCATTTTGAAAGAACATCATCGGTACGAATGTAGACACGCTCTGATCCCCGTCTCGCGTATCGTACGGAACCGTCGCCATCCGATACATGGCTGCGATCCCCCAGTCTTGCTCAGGGCTATCTTTCGCTAAGGCGGACACCGGTACAGAACACAGACCCACTAGCCAAGGGAACGTACGCCAGCTTGTTGGTTGAAATTTCATTATTATTGGCTCCTGATGCGAGTCAATCGCTTTGCAATCGCGCCAGTATAAATCAGCCCCATTTGGCCACAGACTGTAAAATCGTTCAAAAGTGTAACCAATTTTCGCGCACACAATGTGCAAGCAGGCCCATGAAACATCCAACGCTGGGGCAGGAATAAAATGACATCACGCTGACGGTTTCCCTGTAACAATAGCTTATGTTTTCCGTCTCTTAGCCGATACAATAGACAATAATCTTAAACTTGTTTGAAAACGCCGTGAAAGCATCAGAACTCAAGCACATTCTGTCGTCTCTACCAGATCATGACGATCCTGTAATTGTCACCGGAGAAGAGTGGCTGCCAGAGCAACTGGTTGACGCCCGCCGGGACGGAGAACTCCTGTTTCTCAATTTCGACAGTGCCCCCGAAGACATCCAGGGTGAAGAAGAAGGTCGTGGATTTGTTGAGCACGAGATCGATATGATCCACTTGCGTCTGAAAGAGATTCTCGACTCAGACAGCGACAGTCACACCAAGGCAGATGCGATGTTGGCGCTGCTGCTCGCCGCACATGAAAAAACCAGTTCAGAGGTGATTGAGCTGTTAGAAACGGATTAAAAAAGCGGGCCTTTGAAAAAACGCAGTAAATTTCTTTGTGTGGGAACTTGTGATCGTTTTTGTTGACCACTATGTAATTAGATACAGACAATCAAAAAGGCTCTATCCCATGTTTAATTCCATCGCCAGCGCATTTAAACAGTTTCTGGAAGGTGGCGATTTGAGCAATGCTCAAACGGCCAACCCCAACCTGGCCATTGCCTGCTTACTGTGTGAAGTGGCCGACGCAGACCATCAGGTCGACGATAGCGAACGCAACGCTAAACTGGCGTTGCTCAGCCGTCTGACGCAACAAAGCGAAGCAGACGCCAGCGCATTACTGACCGAAGCCGAACACCGGGTTCAACATTCCGCTTCTCTGTATGATTTTACTGACCAGCTCAGAGACATGAGCCAGGCGCAACGCTTTGAACTGGTCAAAGCCATGTGGGAAGTTGCTCACGCAGACGGTGAAATTGACCCGCTTGAGGATGCTTTGATACGCAAAACAGCCGAACTCCTCTACGTCAATCACAGTGAGTTTATTCGGGCCAAACTGGCGGTCACGGAGAAGAATCAGAACCCATAAAAAAAGTGCGTGTGTAACGCACTCTTTTATTTTTCGGCAGAAGGTTAATCTAGTCACAGCACCGGCAGTTGATGCCAGCGTGCAAAAAAGACCAGACCAAGAACCTAATTTGCCAGCCATAACGTTGTTAGTATTAATTCCATGACTCAATCTCTATTGAGTGACAGAAACAGTCTAATCACAACAGATGACAAAAATATATAAAACCAATTTCATTTAAATGACAACAAACATCATCACAACATGGTCAGGGCCAGTTTGGCTAAGTTGTAGGCATCTACGTACCCGGAATGTTGGCGACCTTCCCACTCAATGCCCTTGGCTTCCTGCGCTGCCCGGTGGCCTATCCGCTTATCTTTCAGACGATGCTGAACCCGGTACAAGGTAGCCAGGTTAATGAACTCTTTGAACGGCACGTCCAACCCTTTGCGCTGACACTCTTCAATCAGGATCAGATCGTCTCGTCCCCAGGACGCATAGATTTTGTTCGGCCCGCCAAAGTTTTTGACCATCGACTGTAGCACCGCCTTTAAAGAACGCCCCTGTTTATCGATTTTACGTGGGGAAATGCCCGTCAGCTCGGTACAGAAATCGGAAACCTGGTCGTGTTCTGGTTTAACATAGTACTGGGCGCGTTTAACGATCTCACCTTTTGCCAGATCGATTTCCGCCAGACCAACTTCAATGATTTCGCCCGTCGTACCGACACCGTCTTCATTCCAGCAACACATTTCCAGATCAAAACAGACAATACGGTTATGATTCATCGTTCGCCTTATTCTATGCCCACGTAAAGTTAAAGCGCAGGATTCTACCTGAACTGAAGTCAAACATCGACCTACCTCAGTTTAACCGGGTGGAAAACCAGCGACAGTCACCCGATTCCGCCCGTTCTCTTTGCTGACGTACAACTGTTCATCCGCTGCACGCAGAATTTGTTCGGCATCATGGTGTTGATGCACCGCGGCGCCAATACTCAGACTACAGATCACCGGGCCAACATCAGACATCAGCGCATTGCCATGCACCATTGCCCTCACCCCATTCATATAGTGATGTAAACGACCGGGATCAATCTCACGTGAGATAATACAGAACTCGTCTCCCCCCATTCGCATAAATAAATCGTTGGGCTTTAACGCTTTTTCAATCAAACGTGACACATGGATCAGCATCTCATCTCCCACGATATGACCGTACTGATCATTGATTGACTTAAAGTGATCAATATCAAACGTCACCAAACTGAACGGCTTACGCGCTTTAATGTACTCTTCCAAAAATTGATTGAACGCACGGCGATTAAACAAGCCGGTCAGGCTGTCGTGTTCCACCAGAAAACGCAACTCGGCAGTGCGCTCTTCCAGCATGACCGACAAACGCTGACGCTCTCGTGCCAGCAGGTGGACAATAAAGCCAAGCATAAACGCCATCAGTAATCCGCCAATGCCAACCGCCACTAACGCCAGTTGATCATGTCGGGTGTAAGGTTGCGGCATTTTGTAGTCAATAATCCAACGGCGATTTGGCAACTCCAGGGTTTTACTGATTGCCGCACCTTTAACTTTGTCCCAGTTCGGGCTTTGAAACAGCACGGGTTCATCTTCCGAGTCATAACCCATGTCGGTAACACGAATCAGCAAGTCCTGCTCTGACGCAGTTTTGTTCATCAAGTTGTTGAAGTACATGTCGACTAGAACCACACCGACAACAACTCCAATCAACGTTTTGTTGTGCTGTTGATCAAAGACTGGCAGATAAACCAGTAAGCCACGCTTTTCCAGATCAGCGTCCAGCCCGTCAGCCAGCAACCTTACTTTGTCCGAGACATTGGCCTGACGTGTCTCACGCATTGACTCCAGTACCAGCTCAAACCGCAGTTTGGTCGAATAGAACCCCAGCAACCCGATATTCACCGGAGTGCGTGGATAGATATCACTCATGACAAAGATGGGGTCCTGATTTTTCATCACGTAGCCGTAAGTCTTCTTACCGTCCTTCGGGATGGTGTAGAGACGATAATCAGGAAAGATCTTACGCGCTTTAGCGACATGGTCGTTAATCTCATGTGCTTCCACTTTGGGCTGCCATTGCAATGTGATCAAACTTGGCGAGTTATTGATCAACTCATGCGCAAATACGCTGAACTGCCCCCAGTTTTCCGGAAAATTGGAATGGAAGAAGTTGGCGGCGGCCCCGATGTAGTTGATGTCATTCAACACAGAGCGCTGTAACGCATCCGTCTGACGTTGGGTGAGGTTTTCAAACACATGCAAGTTATCTTCACGCTGCTCGTAGTAGACGATCGCCATGGCGAGCAAGGTGACAACACTAGCTGAGAAGAAGGTGATGATTGAATAGGCTGAGCGACTTTTTCGATAAACTTTCATTACTTATTATAAATCGTCTGGAGCGATGTCTGGCTCAAATAAACCTGTCTAACAGCGTAGTCGAGCCACCTTAAGTGGCCCACTATTTATCTCATCTTTGAGAAAGAATGCTGCAGAATTTAGCTAAAAGACCGCCAAACACAGCCACTTATATTGAAAATATTCTTCAATGGATAAGGTCTCATTGAGCCATGAAATCGCTAAAATCAGAATACTTTTAATCAATTATCATCAATTAGACTTATTTTTTGGACAAAGATCTCACTCACTTCCTGTCTAAAAACCCGTCAATCAGAACGTTATTCCGCAATATGGGTTGTATTTCAACGAGCCATGCGGGTTGAATATGGTACTATTCGCCCCTATTTGACACTTAAGCATGGCGTAACGCCAAGGTGAGCAGTGAGCCGTCTCACCTGGAAATATTACAATTCAAAGAGAATTCATCATGAACTTCGATTTACAAATGGTCCCTCAAACTTTCGATATGCTTCACGCAGGTCTGGCGGCTTCCAGCTTGCTACTGCTGATCATTGCCG
>NZ_WXWP01000265.1:0-5431 GCF_009904765.1 Vibrio sp. V39_P1S14PM300 | reverse complement strand
GAATTGCTATAGAGTGAGACATAAATCACACATATGATTTACATCAGGTGCTCAGAGAGCAAAAATCAAACCAATAAGGATCACACTATGAAAAGCATCAACAAACTGATTACGATTACTGGTATTTTTTCCGCGCTGGCAGTGGTACCTGCAGCATCTGCCATGCAAATGGACGTACAGACACTTGGCAGCAAAGCCATGATCACCGTGACTGACAACGGTCAAGCGGTCGCTAACCAAGAAATTATGGTGAAAAACGGCAATGAATACACAGTGAAAACAGATGAGTTCGGTCGCGCTTCAGTCTGGAATCAGGAAAATCACGCCCGCACTTACACCTTTATGGCCAATGACGCCAGCGGTAACACCATGAAAACCAAACGTCGTCTGCCAGGTGACCGTCAGTAATAACAAGGATAGTTGGTTTATCATCCATAACAGGGATTGCTATGGAAAAGGTAAAATATCCCCAAGTCTGCCAGACAGCCTTGGGGATTTGCTTTTTTATTCGCACATTGCGTCAGATTTCGCGGCGCAGATAAAGTCATTCTTGTGCAAACCTTTAATAGAATGACTCCACCATGTCAGAGTTACTTTTCCCCACTCCAGTAAGATAGAAGGGTGATGAAACTCCTCCTCCGCTAATTCTGCAATTCGGTTAGCAAATGTCCATGCCTGCATGAAATTTTTAAATTTATACACTTTCTCTAGTTGAGGAATCCCATCCCGAACATGAATATGCCAGCCATGTAGCTCGCTCAGCAGTGCTTGCTGCTCTTTTTCCGTCAACGCGATGGCATCTATACTGCAAGCTTCGCAGCGCAATTCATCAAGCATGTGTCACTTCCTTTGGTTCAAATAATGGAGGTAAAAGTCCTTTGGACATTGCCTGTTCCACTTCGGCAATTAAATCCACTTGGCTAAGCTGATACAGCTCAGCAATATCATCCAACACATAATATTTTGGTTGCATAATATCAATTCGATAAGGTGTTCTTAGTACCGTCTGCAAATCAAACGTTTCTCGAATGGCGTCTGCGCTGTCGAGTGCGTATACCGTTTCACCGGGAGAAGACAACACACCACCACCATAAATCTTAGTGCTGCCCTGCTCTTTAACCAGACCAAACTCCACCGTAAACCAGTACAACCGAGCTAAGTAGCCACGTTGTTTTGGTGTCGCGCTCTTACCTAACTTGCCATAAGTATGGGTGAAAGCAGCAAAATCCGGGTGAGTCAGCATCGCACAGTGGCCAAATATCTCATGAAAGAAATCCGGCTCTTGTAAATAGTCAAACTCGTCACGTGAGCGCAAAAAAGTCGCCACCGGAAATTTCTTGTCGGCCAGTAAGGCAAAGAAACGGTCGAAATTAATCAACGCTGGCACAGGCTCGACCTGCCAGCCCGTCTCTTGCTTCAGAACGGCATTCACTTCAGGCAACTGTGGTACCCTGTGAAGCGGCAAATCCAACATCGTCAGACCGTCGAGGTACGCTTGACAGGCGCGATGGTTAATCACTTTCTGTTGACGGGTAACCAGATCGTACCAAATGCGATCTTCGTCGTCGTTCCAGTCGACAAAACCTTTGCTATTCACAGGCTTAGAATGATACTGAGTCATACAAACACCAATTAACAAGTCCTTTACATTAAGCCTATCGCCTTCCCTTCTGGCTGCCAATTTATCCAGCGGTAATCGCACCCCAATCAATGTAACATAAATTTTACAATTGTGTATTTTTTGCTTATTTATCAGATGTCTGTTTATTCTTCTCTTGGTTTGACTTTGCACAAAAAGCCATCAAAACTACACTTACAGGAATAGAGTAGACGAGGAAGTCATGTCCCCTAACCAGCCCCTCTGGACGCCGTCATCTGCGCGCGTTTCAGCATCGAATATTCATCAGTTCATTAAACACATCAACATGTTGGGCCAACAAATTGAAACCTATGCGGATCTGCATCGCTGGTCCGTCGAAGACAAAAAACAGTTTTGGCTGGAAGTGTGGCAATTTTGCGATGTGATTGGTTATCGAGGAGACTGTATTCTTGGTGAAGGCTTGCCCAAATGGCAGACATTTCAGCCAAGCCGAGACACTATTTGGTTTCCTCAAGCCGAACTTAACTATGCTGAAAACCTTCTCTCATATGCGTTTCAGGATCCCGGGGGCATCGCTGTCTGGTTCGAAAACGAGCGAGGAGACAAACAACACCTGACCTGGCAACAGCTTTGCGATCAGGTGTCAGTGGTACAACAATGGCTCACACAGAATGGTGTTGGCGCCGGAGATGTGGTCGCCGGTTACCTGCCCCATATGCCGCAAACTCTGGTGGCGATGCTGGCAACGACCAGTTTAGGGGCGATCTGGACATCCACGTCGCCAGACTTTGGTGTCGATAGCGTGACAGAGCGATTCGGCCAGGTGAAACCTAAAGTGTTATTCTGCTGCAACGGCTATACATTTGGCGGCAAAGCTTTTGATATGCAGAAAAAAAATATCGAGCTGGCCAAAAATCTAGACGAGCTGGAAAACACTTGTCAGATTGAATATCTGGTCGGGCTTCCCCCTGCAGACCATACATTTTCAGACTGGAATGCGATTTTGGAATGTTATCAGCCCAGAGGCATTCGCTACCATCGCATTGGCTTCAATGACCCGTTGTTTGTGCTCTATTCGTCAGGGACCACCGGAAAGCCCAAATGCATTGTCCATCCCGTGGGTGGCACTGTCATTAACCACCTTAAAGAGCATCAATTGCATTGCGACATTCAGCCGAAAGATCGGGTTTTCTACTACACTACCTGTGGCTGGATGATGTGGAACTGGCACGTTTCGGCGCTGGCCAGTGGTGCAACACTGGTCATTTATGATGGCAGCCCAGTCTCCCCTGACACCAGTAACTTGTGGCGTCTGGCGGAAAAAGCCCGTGTGACGCTATTCGGCACCTCCGCCAAATACCTCGAAGCCATTCAGAAACAACGTCTGGCCCCCGCAGAACAGTTCGATCTCTCCGCGCTTAAGACGTTGTGCTCTACAGGCTCTGTACTGTATCCGGAGCAGTTCGACTATGTCTATCAACACATCAAGCCCGACTTGCATCTGGCGTCCATATCAGGCGGCACCGATATCTGCGGCTGCTTTGTACTTGGCAATCCGATCTCCCCCGTGTATCGCGGAGAATGCCAGGCCGCGGGGCTTGGTATGAATATCGCCGTTTTCGACGAGCAAGGTCAACCCGTGCTCGATGAGCGTGGAGAATTGGTCTGCCTGAACAGTTTCCCGAACCAACCGGTTGGTTTTTGGCATGACGATGGTGAACGCTATCATCATGCATACTGGGATAAATACCCCAATACCTGGCACCATGGTGACGATGTCATTATGCATTCAAATGGTGGGGTGCAGTTTTTTGGTCGCAGCGACGCCACCTTAAATCCAGGAGGAGTCCGAATAGGTACCGCAGAAATCTATCAGCAGGTCAATCAGTTGAATGAGGTCGTCGATTCGATTGCCATTGGCCAACAATGGAACAATGACGAACGTATTGTGTTACTGGTGAAACTGACGGAGTACGCGCAACTGACACCAGATCTGGAAGACAAAATTCGTCAGCTTCTGCGCCAGAAGTGCTCACCTCGTCATGTGCCAGCCAAGATATTGGCCATCAGTGATGTTCCCCGAACCAAATCGGGGAAACTAGTCGAATTGGCAGCGAAACAGGTGATCCACGGCCAAACGGTGAAAAATGTCGGCGCCATTGCCAATCCACAAGTTCTGGACGAGATTGCGTCGCTGACTCCGGCGCTAGCAGACTAAAAACAAAACACCCGGCTTAAGCCGGGTGTTTAAACGTCATTATTTTCTGCCAACGCCCATCAAGACCTTGAGCGTCCCTTCCTGAGTTTGCAGTTCAAAAGGCACAGAGACACTGACGTCTTCAAAACCAACGCTGGACAACACCGTTTTCACCCGGGAAACCGTCAGGCCATCCTGGTCGTTTTCTACCAACCAATCCCAATGAATAAACAGACCACCTTCATCAAGGATGGAATACACAATATCTGCAACGTCAGAGTAGTTGGGTAAGAAACCGCATACTGATGACGCCACGACCAAATCAAACTGCCCACGAAAAGCCGGGTGCAGCGCAACCAATCCGCGAGTCAGCATATCAACCACAGGTTCGACGTTGGCCAGCTCTTTGCTGTCGAGTTGCTCGATCATGGCTTCAGACACGTCCAGAGCAACAATGTCTTTGGCAAGTGGTGACATCTTTTGTGTCAACAAGCCAGTACCACATCCGAAATCAAGAATGTGTTTACCTTTCAGATCAACCAGTTGTTGCAGTGACTCAAACGCTTTTTCAGCATAGACAGCAGTAGCTGGGTTGTTCTCCCACTCTGCTGCGTATGCATCCCAATCGTGCGCCATGGTAATCTCCCTATAAATACTTCTTTAACTTACAATAGATTAAACCAAAACGGACTTTACGTGTTAGTGCTATTCGCCGACAATTTGGTATAAATTAGTTGCAGAATCATCAATTCGGATAAACCACCAGCGCATGAACCTCTCTCAAATAGAAGCCTTTTGTACCGTTGCTGACACCGGCTCGGTTTCTGAAGCTGCACGCCAGTTAGAGTGCAACCGTACTAAGCTCAGTATGGCGATTAAAGCTCTGGAAAAAGAACTCGATACCGAGTTATTTGTTCGATCCGGCAACCACCTCACCCTGTCAGAAGTAGGCAAAGCCATTTATAAGGATTGCGAAAGCCTGACGGTTACTGCCGCACGTATCCGCCAGACCTGCGCTCAGGCTTCGGGAGAGTTTAACGCCGAAGTATGGATTGCCCGGGACGATTCTCTGCCAGACGATCTGTGGCAAGATCTGGCGCACAGATTGAACAACCGCTTTCCGGCCACCTCGTTTAACCTGATCCTCGCCTCCAGCGGTGACCTCGCCAATCTGGTAGCCACTCAGCAGGTTGATTTCGCTTTTGGAGTGGACTACGAACGAATCGATGATCCGCTCATCACCTATCAACCGCTCGGTAAAATACGCATGATGTCGGTGTGCAATACCCAACACCCACTGAGTAAAATGCGCCGGGTGACCGACGAACTGCTTCGAAACTCCATGCAAGCGGTCATGGTCTACCTCAACGAAAAAGACAACCCGGAGCTGCAACCTTTCTCACGCCGGTATATCGGTTTCTCCAGCTTTGATTACATGTTGAACACGATACTGACAGAGGAAGCCTGGGGAGTATTACCGGAGCCGCTGATCCGCCATCATCTGCGCCAGCAAGAGCTGGCGGTAATCAAACATACCTACGGGCTTACGCAAGAGGATTACTGTATGTTTACCGCCTCAGGTATGGCGGAACATCCTGGTATGCTTTGGCTGGCGGATAAGCTCAACGAATATC
>NZ_WXWP01000203.1:0-5438 GCF_009904765.1 Vibrio sp. V39_P1S14PM300 | reverse complement strand
GATCTTACCGGATCTTAGAAATTGGATCTAGCTGAGAGTTGGGCGAAAAACGCGCTGAATTTATGAATATTTTCTTTTAACTTACATAACAGAGCTTGTCTCTCAATTCCCACCCAGTTTACTATTCTGGTTCTTTTGATTTTTATATAGTCAATTCTGACCCTTTAGAGAAAGTATTTCATGAGCACGAAACAATTTGCCCTCAAAGATGAACAAGCCACGATTCAGATGGGGACAGCGCTGGCCAGTCTGTGTTCTCGGCAGACCACCATTTATCTTCACGGTGATCTGGGGGCGGGTAAGACCACGTTCAGCCGTGGCTTTATTCGTGCTTTGGGTCATAACGGGAATGTAAAGAGCCCGACTTACACCCTGGTTGAACCGTATCAATTGGCAGAGTGGCAAGTGTACCACTTTGACTTGTACCGTCTGGCCGATCCGGAAGAACTGGAATTTATGGGGATTCGTGACTATTTCACCCCAGACGCCATCTGCTTAGTGGAATGGCCGGAAAAAGGCCAGGGCCTGCTCCCGGAATCGGATCTGGATATTGAACTGCGTTATGACGGTGATCAACGTATCGTACTGATCACGGCCAATAATGACTATGGAAATTCGCTGCTTGACCAATTGGAGTTATGTTGATCATTAAGCCGTTCAGGGCCTTTTTCTCCATTGTTGCCCTATTACTGACGTTTTTGCCCGGCCTGAGCTGGGCAAATGCCATTCAAGGCCTGCGGGTCTGGCCATCGCCGGACGAAACGCGGGTCGTTATCGATATGAAGAGTGAGCCGGATTACAGCTATTTCTCGCTCAGCAGCCCCGACCGTTTGGTGGTGGATCTGAAAGATGCCTCTCTTGCGACGCAACTGCCAGTGACAGTGTCTGACAGCCCGGTTTTGAAAAAAGTGCGTAAGAGCTCTCCGCCGGAGAAAAATACCTACCGCTTGGTATTTGAGCTGAAGAAGAAAGCCAACGCTCAGCTGTTTAAACTGGCGCCGACGCCGGGTGGCCAGTATGGTCACCGTCTGGTGATCGATCTGTCGCACGGGAACAGCAGTGAGAGTGCTGCGGCCAGTTCTGCGTCACCGGGCAGCGCGTCTAAGGTCAGCCGCGATGCGTCCCAATTTCTCGGTACGGCAGACATCGTCGTCGCTATTGATGCCGGTCATGGTGGTGAAGACCCAGGCTCGATTGGCCCAACGCGCAAGTATGAGAAAAGTGTCACCTTGGCGGTGGCTAAAAAGCTGGCTGACCAGATCGACAAAGTTCCGGGAATGCGTGCGGTACTGACCCGGAAAGGGGACTATTTCGTGAACCTCAACAAGCGCTCTGAAATTGCCCGGCGCAATAAAGCGCACCTGCTGGTTTCGATCCATGCGGATGCGTTCCACTCGCCTAAACCGCGGGGGGCATCGGTGTTTGTGCTGAATACCCGTCGCGCCAATACCGAGATCGCCCGTTGGGTGGAAAACCATGAGCAGCAATCGCAACTGCTGGGTGGGGCCGGTGAAGTGCTGGCAAAAAACAACAGTGACCGCAATGTCAGTCAGACGCTGTTGGATTTGCAGTTCAGCCATTCGCAAAAAGAAGGCTACAAAGTGGCCACCAATATTCTGCGTGAAATGGGCAAGGTGGCACATTTGCATAAGCGCGAGCCCGTCAATGCCAGCCTGGCGGTGCTGAAATCGCCGGACATTCCGTCGGTATTGGTGGAAACCGGTTTTATTTCCAATCCGACTGAAGAGCGCCTGCTGTTCCAGCGCAGCCACCAGGACAAACTGGCGCACGCACTGACCAAAGCGATCGTGCAGTACTTCGAAGACAACCCGCCGGAAGGCACTTTGCTTGCCAACCGGGCAAAGGTGAAAAAACACAAGGTTCAGCGTGGTGAGTCGCTGTCGGTGATCGCTCAGAAATACGGCACCTCAACCAGCGCGTTGATGAGCACTAACAAGCTGAAGAGCAGCAGCCTTAATGTGGGTCAGGTACTGACTATACCGGGTACCACCGCCGCCATCCCAGTACCGGAAGTGAAGAACCCGGTGGAAACCCAGACGATCACACACGTGGTCGAGAAAGGTGACTACCTGGGCAAAGTGGCGGCGAAATACAAAGTCAGTGTGGCGGCGATCAAGCGGGAAAATAACTTGCGCTCTGATACCTTGAAGTTAGGGCAGAAACTTAAGATCACCGTCAGTCTGAAAGACGTACCACTGCGGAAACATAAAGTGCAGCGCGGTGATTACCTCGGCAAGATTGCTTCGCAGTACAATGTGTCGGTCGATAGCATTCGCAAAGCAAACAAGTTACGATCCGATACCCTGACCGTGGGTCAGGTGCTGATCATTCCAAATAAGTAACATACGCTATGACGATCAAGATCCTGCCAGCACGATTGGCCAACCAGATAGCCGCAGGCGAGGTGGTAGAACGCCCCGCCTCAGTGGTTAAAGAACTGGTGGAAAACAGCCTCGACTCGGGGGCGACCCGCATTGATATTGATATCGAGAAAGGGGGGGCCAAGCTGATCCGTATCCGGGACAACGGCAAAGGGATCGTCAAAGATGAGCTCGGGCTGGCGCTCAGTCGCCATGCCACTTCCAAAATCCATACACTGGATGATCTGGAAGCGATCATGAGCCTCGGTTTTCGTGGTGAGGCGCTGGCCAGTATCAGTTCCGTGTCGCGTCTTACGCTGACGTCGCGCCCGGCGACGCAAGAAGAGGCGTGGTCTGCGTATAGCGAAGGCCGTGATATGGCGGTGAAGCTGACTCCGGCAGCGCACCCCATCGGTACCACGGTGGAGGTGCTGGATCTGTTCTTCAATACGCCTGCCCGGCGTAAATTTCTTCGTACCGAAAAGACCGAATTCAGTCATATTGATGAGCTACTCAAACGAATTGCGCTCAGTCGCTTTGATGTGTCAATCAATCTGCGTCACAACGGCAAACTGATGCGCCAGTATCGGGCGGCCAAAACCGAGGCGCAGACGGAAAAACGCATCGCGGCAGTTTGCGGCAACCCGTTTGTACGTCATATGCTCAAGATTGAGCTGGCGCATCAGGGGCTGAAATTGTGTGGCTGGATCACTACACCGGAAGGCGCGCGCCAGCAAAGCGATTTGCAGTTCTGCTACGTGAATGGTCGGATGATGCGTGATAAGTTGATCAATCATGCTATCCGGCAGAGTTATGAAAATAGTCTGCGTCCGGATCAGTTTGCGGCCTATGTGCTATTCATTGAGTTGGATCCGCATCAGGTCGATGTGAACGTGCATCCGGCCAAGCACGAAGTTCGCTTTCATCAGGCTCGCCTGGTGCATGACTTTATTTATCAGGCGCTAACTGACGCCTTAGTTCAGAGCCAGCACATTGCCGCGCCTTCGGTGAGTGAATCCGCGTATCATGTGGCAGAGCCTCAACAGGCCGTCAACGAAGAGAGCGTGACGTCGACGCCAACTCCGGAGCCTGAGGCGAGCGATACTGGCCGGACGGTGCCACAGCAGGTGTATCAGGCTATCGATAACACACCGGCGTATCCGGGGAGAGCGGGCTATGAACGTCGTGTTGAGTCGTCGGAGCGGGTATCGAATCAGGCGACTAGCTCTCGTGACTGGGTTGACTCCCCCAAACCGGCGTCGACGAATAAGTCCCGTGAGCGAAGCGTCGAGAGTGCTCCCAGCCATCAGGAGTTGCAAGCGTATCGCGAGTTATTGACCACGCCAGACATCCCGGCTGCGCAAGTCCATGACAGTGCGACAGCCGAGTATCAGGCTCAGGCTCGCGTCGAGTCGCTGGGTAAGGCGATTACGGTGGTGGAGCAGCAGTACTTAGTGATGGGCAACAAACACCAGTGTGTCTTAGTGGCACTGGCCCGGGCGGAGTGGCTGAGAAATCGTGGGCAGTTGGAGGTGCGGGCACAAGCACTCAAAGCGCAACCGCTGTTGGTGCCGTTGTCTCTCAAGCTGTCGTCAGCGACGTTGCAGCATATCGAGCAGGCGAATCGTTTGTATCAACAATTTGGGATTGAGTTTAAAGCACGTAACAAAGAAAGTGTGCTGGTGATGGGCGTGCCTCAACCGCTGCGACAACAAAACTTACAACACTTAATCCCAGATCTGGTATCTTACGCCGCTCAGTTAGTCGAACAGGGTGACACTCCCGATGTTTGCTTTGACCGAGTGGCCTGCTGGTTGGCCGATCAGATCACGCAGGTAAAAAGCGACTACACTCTGTCGGAAGCGATCCAAATCGTGGCGGAGTTGGAACAACTCTGGCAAGGCCAGTTACCTTTGGACGATACTCGATTTGTCCGTCCGGTCGATTTTTCCGTGACGATCGCGGCGCTGTTAGCAAAATAATTAAAGAGATCATGAACAAACAATTACCTCTGGCCCTGTTTTTGATGGGGCCAACGGCATCAGGCAAGACAGAGCTGGCGATCCGGTTGCGTCAGCAATATCCGGTTGAGATCATCAGCGTGGATTCTGCTCTGATCTACCAGCAGATGGACATTGGCACCGCCAAACCCGATGAAAGAGAACGGGCACTGGCACCGCATCGCCTGATTGACATCCTCGATCCCAGTGAATCTTACTCGGCGGCAGACTTTCGGCGTGATGCGCTGCGCGAGATGGAGGCGATCGTGGCGCAGGGCAAGATCCCATTGCTGGTCGGCGGCACCATGCTGTATTACAAAGCGTTACTTGAAGGTCTATCACCCCTTCCTGCTGCAAACCCTGAAATTCGCCAGCAAATTGAACACGAAGCATTGACTCAGGGCTGGCAGGTGCTGCACGATCAGCTCACAGAGATTGATCCTGTCTCGGCACAACGAATCCACCCGAATGATCCACAAAGATTGTCCCGGGCATTGGAAGTTTACCGAATTTCAGGTAAAACTCTTACTGAGTTGACCCAGACCAAAGGCGAGAGCCTGCCGTACCGGGTCAAACAATTTGCGATAGCTCCCAAGGAAAGGGCTGAGCTCCACCGTCGGATTGAACTGCGTTTTGACAAAATGATCGAAGCGGGCTTCGAAGATGAAGTTCGGGCATTATATGCCCGGCCGGATCTTCACCCGGATCTGCCGTCGATTCGTTGTGTCGGTTACCGACAAATGTGGGACTATTTGGATGGGCACTGCACGCTGGATGACGCGATCTTTCGTGGTATCTGTGCAACCCGCCAATTGGCCAAGCGACAGGTTACCTGGTTGCGCAGCTGGGATAACTTAACTTGGTTGGATAGCGAGAACCTTGATCACGCGTTGGAAACCCTCTCAAATGCAATAGCATCTGATTGAAAACGCTGTGTATAATGTGATCGCTTTTGCGTGATTGTACCCTGTAAAGGATCTGTTACTTGAATTTTGAAAGGTTTGGCATCATAACAAGTAACGCACGGGGTGTTTTTTATGTTCGTTTAGCTCAGATG
>NZ_WXWP01000147.1:0-5456 GCF_009904765.1 Vibrio sp. V39_P1S14PM300 | reverse complement strand
GGGTATGCTCCAATATATTTGCATTGGGTGATATTTATCCGAATGGGTGCTGTTATGGGAGGAAACGCATGCTGATCCGGTTTGCTTTGTGTTAGCCTGAGAGCTTATGGCTCAGATGCAAAGGTGAGTAAATCAATGAAGATTTTTAGCAACTTCGACAGTGGCAGCATTCACATCGTTAGCGCCGACGATAAGGACAACATCCAGTTACGGATCCCGAATGACAACCAGTCTGAATTCTATCAATGGTTCCATTTTCGTCTTGAAAGTGAGGCGGATGTGGCACACACATTCCATATCGGTCAACTGGCGAAATCGGCGTATCCGGAAGGGTGGAAAGATTATGATGTTGTGGCGTCTTACGACCGTGAAGAATGGTTCCGTGTCCCTGCCGAATTTGATGGTGATACGCTGAGTTTTACGGTGATCCCTGAACGTGGCTCAATGTATTTCGCTTATTTTGCGCCTTACAGTTATGAGCGCCATCTGGATTTACTTCATCAGGCACAAAGCGAACACCACTGCACGCTGGAAACTCTGGGTCATACACTGGATGGCAATGACATGAGCTTGCTGACTTTCGGTGAGCCCGGGGAAGGTAAGAAGAATATCTGGATCATTGCACGTCAGCATCCGGGTGAAACCATGGCGGAGTGGTTTATTGAAGGCATGGTTAACCGCCTGCTGGACGACAGTGATACTGTCAGCCGCGCGCTATTGGAAAAAGCGGTGCTGTATGTGGTGCCAAACATGAACCCAGATGGCAGCATTCGTGGCCACTTGCGTACCAACGCCGTGGGTGTGAACCTGAACCGTGAATGGCAGACGCCGTCGATGGACAAGAGTCCGGAAGTGTTCTTAGTGCGTGAACGTATGTTGCAAACTGGCGTGGATATGTTCCTGGACATTCATGGTGACGAAGCGATTCCATATAACTTTGTGGCCGGCTCTGAAGGGATCCCGTCGTATGAGCAGCGTCTGGCTGAGCTGGAAAAAGCGTTTAAAGCGGCGTTGTTCACCATTACACCGGAGTTCCAGGACGAAGTCGGCTACGACAAGGACGAGCCGGGCAAGGCTAATCTGACCGTAGGTTCAAACTGGGTGGCAGAGCAGTTCAAGTGTTTGTCTTACACCATTGAAATGCCGTTTAAGGACAATAACAACTACCCGGATCCGCTTTACGGCTGGTCGCCTGAGCGCAGTGTCCTGTTTGGACAAGACGTATTAGCCGCCGCGCTGGCTGTGACCGATAAGATTTAACCTTTTAAAACGCAGGCGTTGAGCCTGCGTTTTTTATGCCGTTAGAAAATCTGCGGGCAGGCGTAAGATGTTCTTGCTACGCCGCCGCCCTGTTCAGCGTTACTCTGCGAGTAAGCAAATGAACAGGGAATTATTATGTCTCACCATCCTTCCTTTTGGTTTAAACAAGCGCTTGAACAAGAAATAGCGTCGGCCCCGCACGTACTCTCTCAAGATACTCAGGCCGATGTCGCGATAGTCGGAGGCGGCTACACTGGGCTGTGGACCGCAATTTTTATCAAGCAGCAACAGCCGGATCTGGATGTTGTCGTGATAGATAAAGGGCTGTGTGGCAGCGGCGCATCCGGAGCGAATGGTGGCTGCATGCTGACCTGGTCGACCAAATACCCAACGCTGAAACGCTTGTTTGGTGAGCAGCACGCCTCGTGGCTGGTGCGAGAATCTGAACAGGCGGTGTATGAGATTGAAACCTTCTGCCAAAAGTATGGAATAGAAGCGGAGTTGCGCCGCAGCGGGACCTACTACACCGCGACCAACCCAGCACAAAAAGATACCATGCAACCTACAGTGGATGAGCTTGAGCGTTTGGGTATCAACAGTTGGCATGCATGTCGTGATGAAGACATTGCTATGTTGGCAGGCTCCCGCCGACATATTCAGGGTTATTATTCAGCCGCAGCAGGGTCCGTTCAGCCGGCGTTGTTAGTGCGAGGATTACGCCGTCATGCTATCGGGCTTGGTGTGCGGATATATGAAAATACGCCGATGACAGAATTGACGTTTGGTGAACCAGCGAAGGTGCATACACCTCAGGGAATCATCTCAGCCAATAAAGTGGTGTTGGCACTGAATGCCTGGATGGTTGAGCATTTTCGACAGCTCAAACGCAGTATCGTTGTGGTGTCTTCTGACATGGCGATCACCGCGCCGATTCCGGAGCTGCTGAAACAACACGGCCCGGAGCCGGGTTGTGCGGTGGTGGATTCACGTATTTTCGTCCATTACTACCGGGATACGCCGGACGGACGTTTGATGCTGGGAAAAGGGGGCAACCGGTTTTCATTTGCGAATCGGGTTGATCCTATGTTCAATCAGCCAACGCGGTACCTGTCGTTGTTGACGCGCTCTTTCCAATGCCTGTTTCCTGATCTTGGTTCGGTTCGTTTCGATTATCACTGGAGTGGCGGCTCGGATCGTTCGGTCACGGGTCTGCCGTTCTTTGGCCACTTAGAGGAGCAACAGAATATCTGCTATGGATTCGGTTATTCTGGTAATGGTGTGGTACAGACGAGAATTGGCGGAAAAATTCTGTCCTCACTGGTTTTGGAACAAGATAATGACTGGGCCAACTGTGGACTGGCAAAAGGGCCGTTGGGATACTTTCCTCCAGAGCCTTTTCGCTGGCTTGGTGCAATGGTGGTGCGCGATGCAGTCCGACGTAAAGAAGCAGCAGAAGACCGTGAAGAACGCCCCCGGCGGATGGATAAGTGGCTATCGAAGCTCGCTGCTGCGGCCGGCAAAGCCGATAAACTGGCGTAAGCGTCACCAAAGTGTCACAGCTTGTTCATACAATGCGAAGCAAATCCTTTAGCCGAAATTCTGATGCCATCACTGCCACCTCTTAACGCATTGCGCGCTTTTGAAGCGACGGCGCGTCACCTGAGCTTTACTAAAGCCGCCGAGGAGCTGAATGTCACCCGGGCGGCGGTCAGCCAACAAGTAAAGCAACTGGAGCATTTTCTTGATGCCCGACTGGTTGAGCGCAAAGGCAGCCAATTGAGCCTGACTCTGCATGCGCTTCGTTATCTGCCGGTTCTGACCAATAGCTTTCAGAGTGTGTCGGCCAGTACCGAACAGTTATTTCTCAAAAGGCAGCGCGCAGAGTTGCATGTTAGGGTAGCGCAAAGCTTTTGCCATCAATGGTTGATTCCTAGGTTAGCGGACTTCAGGAGACAGTTTCCGGACTTTGCGATCAAGCTTACTACTACGTCCGATCCGTTGCCGGATGACAGTCATTGCGCTGATATTGAGATCCTCAATGGCTATCCGGGAAGCTATGCGAGTTATACGGCAAGGCGATTGACCCATGAGCGCTGGGTCATTGTCGCCAGTCCGGGTTATCTGAAGCTGAATCCGATTCGCACAATGCATGAACTTCTGGCGGCGGATAAGTTGGCGATCAGCGGTTATCAGGAGAATTGGGCACAGCTGTTCAGCCAGTATGGATTGGCAAAGCGCCGTTTAACCATGTCGATACAGTTTGATCATACCTTGTTAGCGGTGGAAGCGGCGGTCAACCATCTTGGTGTGCTCATGGTGCGTGATGTGCTGGTGCAGGAAGCGCTCAGGCAGGGAGCCTTGTGTCGGGTCGGAGAGTATGGCTTGGTAACGGAGGGAGGGCATTACCTGATTGTGCGTCACCAGAGTCCGATTTCGGATCACTTTTGTCACTGGCTGATTCAGGCCTTGCAATAAACAACCGCAGCGTTGCTGCGGTTGGTGGGTTATTCTGACCGATTGGCGGACGCCAGATCGGTTTTTTGCTCTTTCAGCAGAGTGACCGCCAGTTTGGTATCCGCTATCAATTGGCTAGTGTCTGCGTCGTCTGTATTTCTCAGCGGCAAAACCAGATAGTGAATACTACCGTTTTCTCTGGTGACGCCCGTTGCAATGATCACATCACCTTCAGACGCGGTACCGAAATACTCTGAGACCACCTCTGTTTCACTGACTCCGTAGCTGTCCAGGTAATCTGGATCCGTATTGTCAAACATGATCATCGAACCTTGTTTGATTAACGCTCGCAACTGAGTCTGTTTGTGCTCATCAAAGGGATAATCTGTGGTACTGATGTAGCTCACTTCTTCCGCTTCAATGAAGTCGTACAGTTCATTACTCAGTGGTGTGATTGGGGCTGACAACCATGGGGTGGTGTCAACCGTCTCAGAAACCACATCGACGTGAACTGGTGTAGGTGAGACGGGCGCGACAGTTTGGGTGTCATCGGAGTTTGAGGCTGGCACCACTGCTGTCTCAGTGGGGGGAGTCTCATTTTGTGCCTCGATGGCTGCCTCAATGTCGGCTGGCGACGTCGCTGGTGTCGAACTCAACCAGAGGATGCCGAGCGCAGCACACACGGTCAGCGCGCTACCAATCAGGAGTGATTTTTTGTTTGCCATTGGAATTATCTTGCCGTTATTCGTCGCAGGAAAAAGCCGGCAACCACACGTCATCAGTTTGTGGCCACCGGCAAAACTGTTAATGGTAGAGCGCGTCGTTCCAGGCGATGGTTACGGCTCGGCTGGTTTCGGTCCACTGACTGCTGTCGTGGTTTTTCTTCCAGGTATTTTCTGGAGTGGTGTACCAGCTGCACCAGTCGCGACCAAAGTAGTAGTTGGTTTTACGCCAGCCTGCGACCAGTTTGATCTCTGTTGTTTCCTGACCATCCTGAATGTCATTTTTACGGTAAACCGCGCCGACCTGTGGTTTGAAGTCAGAACGCATGACAACAGGCAGTTCGTTATAGTCAATCAGGTTGCCCATGTCGCAGCTGGTCCAGCGATACAGTAACCAGTCTTTTGCTGGCGTGTGGTTACGGATGGTGCGGTTTTCGATTAACCAACTGATGCTCTCGTTGGTCTGGTTAAAGTCCGCAACCGTCTGGAACTCTGGTTGATCGTAAGTCACTCGATTGCTCCAGGAAATACCACCGTTTATTGATGGAGACTGTGACGCGGTAAAGCCCAGGTTAAAGTCCAGCGATTCGCTTACCGATGCTGTCGCAATGGTATTTTCCGGAGCGTGACTCATATGACGCAGAGGTGCTCCATTGAGGTAGCTTAACGCCAGCTTAAACGCTGTTGGAACCGTGTAGCGGTAATCCCCACCGAACGCGAAACCATAGATTTGTTCTTTGTTTGGAACATTTGTCATATCGAAACCTGAGCCGCCGTTTAGGATCAATTTCGCTTCTTTGGCGCCATTAGGCAGTAAAGTCTGATTCCAGACGTTTTCCAGGGAGTAAATTAAGCGGATTTTTTTAGCGCGAGCGTCGCTATCATCCAGTTCTAGCAGGGTAGAGGTGTAAGCTTTCAGCGTGTCTTCAGCGTGTGCAGGTGCCAAAGCGCCAACCAAAGCGAGTGCAATGACACTCGCAGAAAGGTGCCGTTTTTTCATTGTTGTGTCCTATTTTAGGC
>NZ_WXWP01000018.1:0-5504 GCF_009904765.1 Vibrio sp. V39_P1S14PM300 | reverse complement strand
AATATATACGCCGTACGCTATAAATACATTTCTCTATCCTGTTCATTTCTTTCACTCAGCCCCTTTATCGTACTAAGCTCCCTCACTTTGCCTAAACTGAAATAAACCGGGTGTGCTTCCGGTCTACTCTCTGCAGTTATCAAAACAGGAGGCCATATGCTCAACTGGCAAGATATCGTTACCTACGCCAATCAAGGTAACCCGGCACCCGATCGAACTTTGCACCTGAGCGATGCGGAGTGGCAAACGCGCCTCAGCGATAAGCAATATTATGTGATGCGCCAACACGGGACTGAGCGTCCGTTTTCAGACCAGATGTGTGAATTGTTTGAACCCGGGCAATACCGTTGCGTTGGTTGTCAGACGATGTTGTTTGACTCGGGCAGTAAGTTTGATTCGCAAACCGGCTGGCCATCGTTTTCACAACCGTTTAAAACCAATGCGGTGTCTTATCATCTGGACCAAACGCTGGCTCAGATCCGCGTCGAAGTGCGCTGTAACTGTTGTGAAGCCCACTTAGGCCACGTGTTTCCTGACGGACCAAGACCCAGCGGGCTCAGATACTGCATCAACGCCGTCGCGATCGAGAAAGTAGAACAGGAGGCAGAATGAACCGACAAACAGCAACATTTGGTGGCGGTTGCTTCTGGTGTACAGAAGCCTTATTCAGTCAGGTTAAAGGTGTGTTGTCCGTCAGAAGCGGCTACAGTGGTGGCCATGTGAAAAATCCATGCTACCGTGAAGTGTGTAACGGCACGACGGGTCATGCTGAGGTGGTACAAATCGAGTATGACGCTGATGAGATCAACTATGCGCAGTTACTGTTGATTCACCTGACCACGCACAATCCGACCACACTTAATCAACAGGGGGCGGACCGGGGCACGCAATACCGCAGTATCATTCTGGCGCACGATGATGAGCAAGTGGAGGTTGCCAACGGGATCATTCAGGAGCTTACGCCCTATTTTGATGACCCGATCGTCACGGAAATCGTAATGTACAAGGCGTTCTACGAAGCGGAATCACATCATCAGAACTATTACGCAGATAACCCGGAAAAACGCTACTGCGCAGTGGTCATCGAACCGAAGCTGATCAAGTTGCGTGAACGTTATCAGGATTTGCTCACTGGTTAATTCCAAGGCGCCCGAAAAGGCGCCTTTTCATTGCCTCATCAACAGACGAAATATACTCTGGCAGTCTTCAGGTGACATCAGTTTCGGCACCGGATAATTCCAATATGCCTCTTTTAAAGCTTGCGCTACCATCGCCGCGATGTCTTCTTCTTGGATCTCTTCAAGGTAGTGCGGTAAACCAATGGCAGCACATAACTGATGTATATAATCGATCAGGGCTTGTGCGGCTGATTCCGGGGTCGACTGCTCACTTGCCACTCCCCCAGCGACAGCCAGCGCTTTCATTTTTGCTGCGGCGTGGCTTTTACTGAACTGCATGACATGTGGCAATGCCAGCGCATTCGCTAACCCGTGCGGGATTTGATACTGGCTGCCCAACGTGTGAGCAATTGCGTGCACATACCCCAGGCTAGCTTTGGTGAACGCCAGACCAGCATAATACGCCGCGAGCGACATGTTCAGCCTGACAGCGCGATTGCTTCCTACTTTGACGGCGCTTTCGAGGTTGTCCGTTATCAGCCGGAAGGCCGCCAGTGCATGGCGATCCGTCTCCGGTGTGGCATTTCGGGACAGGTACGCTTCAATGGCGTGCGTCAATGCGTCTATGCCCGTTTGCGCTGTGATATGTGCAGGTAAACCCATCATCAGATCAGGGTCCAGCGCTGCTACCAATGGCATCAGTTTCGGATCCATTAATGGTGTTTTTTGATGAGACTGTGGATTGGACACCACCGCCGCGACCGTCACCTCGAAGCCTGTTCCGGCAGTGGTTGGAATGACAAATAAAGGGGCTGGCGGCTGACGTACCTTAAGTAAGCCAGATAATTGCTTCACAGAACGTTTGTTGGTGGCCAGCGCGGCAATCACCTTAGCACAATCCATTGGCGAGCCGCCCCCTAAAGCAACCACGGCGTCACACTGTTGTTGCTGGTACCGCATATGGCCACGTTGTGCCTCGGTATAAGTGGGATCAGGAACCACATCCGCAAACAGCGTACTGTCGACGCCGTAGCTTTCGAGCTTTGTTTGCAATTGCGCAGCAAAACCCAGCTCAACCATGCCGGAATCAGTAACCACCAGAACCCGGCGACATCCCATCAGACCGACCGAATGGCAGAGTTGACTGACAGCACCGTGGCCGATAAACATGGTCGGTTTAGTGATCGGTAAATACCTGGCCGCCAGTTTCAGACCAGTCATATAAAGATTATGAAACCAAACTGGATACGTCATTCTCTTCCCTGTTTTGAGCATTTACTCAGATTTTTAGATTAGGAAAAAGTGCGGCTCTTGACCAGAGGGGCGAATAAAAAGTGTGGGCCTTAAATCCCCTCAAACAACAAGGTAACGGCACAGCCGGTTTCGTCCCTGTTCTTTTGCTTTGTACAGCGCAATATCAGCTTCTTTGATCGCCGTGCTGATGTCACCACCTGGCTCGATAATACTGGTACCGATACTCATTGAAACCTTAACCCGGCCATGTTCCACCGGAATTGAGGTCGCTTCAACGACCAAACGCAGTGCGTCGAGTTTATGGTAAGCCATCGCTTGCGTATTGATTGGCAACATCACCACAAACTCTTCTCCGCCATATCGCGCCACCAAATCTTCGTCTGCAAAATGTTTCTGAAATATTTGACTTAAATACTGCAAGACTTTGTCACCACTTTCGTGGCCAAACGAGTCATTGATGTCCTTAAAATGGTCGAGGTCAAGCATCGCCAGTAAGTGCGGTTTGGACTGTTTAGCCACCTTCTGGCTGGCTTTATCGATGAAATAACGCCGGTTAAACATCCCGGTCAAACTGTCTTTGATCGCACGTTGATAGTGCCAGTCAATTTCATCATAGAAAAACAGCGACAACACCGCACCCAATGAAGAGATCACCAAAATGCTCTGAACAAACGCAGACAAACTGTGGTAAACGATAGTGGCATCATACTGGGTCATCGCGATATAAGGTAGATATAAAAGCGCTGTACTGAACGCGATGCTGAACGTCAGAATTTTTTCGCCCAGACGCCCGCTTTGCGTAAATTTAGCCGCTGCCAACGCCGCCACACCAAAGACAGCGGAGTGATTCAGCGCAGCCAGCATCACTCGTAACTCCAATGAATCCGGAATCGTCATCGTCAGGCAAATCTGTAAGCTGGTATAGGCGATGATATGCGCTAAGCCAAGCAGAGAAAGCCAGCGAGGTACCGCACGCCCATACCAGTTCAGCACGCCGAACAACAAAGCATAGCTGGCAGCTTGGTAAAAGGCATTATTGGTGGCAACTGAGTAGATCAGCTCCACCCAGGCTCGGGCAATACTGGTCAGATAGCCCAGCCCCAGCAGGATAAAAAACAGCGTGAACCAGCTGGCGGCCACTGATTTACTGTTGGTCAGTTTGTTGCGCACCAGAATAACGAACAACCCTGCAATACCACTACTGGCAATGTTATTCAGGATGGTGGCAGATTTAAGTACATCCAAATCGGTCAACGTCATCAGCTACAACAATCAGCTTACTTATAGTTTTGTAGTTTCTATGTACCACAATAATAACTGTTTACCAAAATATTCACCCTAAAAGGCTCCCTAACAGGGAGCTAAATAGCCTTTTATTGTTCTTGCAATTAAAAACGGATAAAAAAACAGCAGGCCTGAGCCTGCTGTTTTAGACAGAAATGGCAGTTAAAGCATGCCTTGCCACAACATCCCAACCGCCACAACCGCGACCAGAGTTAATGCACACGCACCAAGACGCTCTTTACCCTGAAACGGATGTGTTGATTGCTGACGCTTCGCTTTAATGTAGAAATATAAGCCGGGCACATACAACACTGCCGACATCAACAGGTAGTTCAGGCCGGAAGCGTATAAGAGCCACACCCCATATAAGGTGGAACACAGGCCCACAATCAACAAAGCGCCACGATCGCGCTTTTCTAATGCCAGTTTCAGTGTAAACGCACCAACCAGAAAATACGGTACCAGGATCATCTCTGACGCAATCACCAACAGTGTGTCATAGGTACTGCCCGCGTACATAACCAACACCAGAGATACCTGGATACATATATTTGTCAGGGTCAGCGCTTTGACCGGACTCCCTGCGGCATTTTGTTGTGCATACTCGGCTGGAAACATGTTGTCGCGAGCGCACAAATAAGGCGCTTCGGAAGCCAGTACTGTCCAACTGAGGAAAGCACCGCACACGGACACAATTAATCCAGCGCCGATAATGTACTGCCCCCAAGGTCCCAAAATCGTGGTGAGCACTTTCGCCATGGACGGGTTCTGGAATTCCGCCAGTTCAACCGGCTTGATGACCCCCATCGACAACAGGGTCACCAGCACATAGATGGTCAATGCCGTCAGCAGGCCCAAAATAGTTGCCCTGCCAATGTCCTTGCGGTGACGAGCCCGGCTCGAAACCACCACGGCCCCTTCAATACCGATAAATACCCACACCGTAATCAGCATGGTGGCCTTTACCTGAGCCATCAAATCGTGCTCGGCGCCAAAGTGCAGACCGGAGAAATCAACCGTGAACGTTTCCCAATTAAACGCGACCATCGCACAGACAATAAACAGCACCAACGGGATCATTTTTGCAAACGTGGTGATCAAATTGATAAATGCTGCGGTTTGAACACCACGCAACACCAATGCATGCACCAGCCATAATAGTACCGACGCACCTGCCACTGATATCCAGGTGTTACCCGCCCCAAATATCACTTGATCTGGCGTATCAAAAACCAATCCCAGCGTACTGAAAACAATCACCAAATAGGAAACATTGGCAACCATCGCGCTGAACCAGTACCCCCATGCCGAGCAAAAGCCAGCAAAGTCGCCAAAGCCTTCACGGGCAAAGCCGAAAACGCCGCTGTCTATATGAGGTTTATGATTGGAAAGTTGCTGGAAGGAAAGTGCGAGGAAAATCATGCCGACGCCGGTGATTCCCCACCCGATCATCACCGCTAGCGGACTGGCAACGGCAGCCATATTCTGAGGCAAGCTGAAAACACCTGCACCGATCATCGAACCGACAACCAATGCGGTCAAAGAACCAAGCCCGAGTTTATTATCCATGGTAAAAGTCCGGTATATCTCTGTCATGCGGAGGCGCTATTTTAGAGCGAAATCTGCCTGGCTACAGGCTTGTCGTGATCTGTGTCACTGAGATAGTGCAAAAATATACCTATTCATTGCCAACGATCAAAAAGCTGCGTGATTTTCGCTGAAAACTTCGCCACCTTAAAAGTATAAGGCTCCACATATTACACACTTTCAAGTACAGATAAATAAAATATTCCGTTATAAATGAATATTAATCTATTCAATATCATTATTATGGTTATTTATGTGGTC
>NZ_WXWP01000039.1:0-5552 GCF_009904765.1 Vibrio sp. V39_P1S14PM300 | reverse complement strand
TTAAATAAGTAGAATGCAAATGATATTTATTCTTATTAAGAAAAGCATTGGTATTCGAGGAACACATGCAACTTCCAACACACATCCAACGTTCGACTCTGACGTTAGCGCTGCTTGGCGTCTTAACGACGCCGGTATTCGCTGCTGACACCACATCATCAGCTCAGCCAGATACAATGACGGTTTTGGGCAAAGCGTACCGCAACACCGCAACCAAGTCGGCGCTTGAACCTGAAGAGACGCCACAGGGCATCACCGTCATCGATGAGGAGCAATTAGAGCAGCGTGGCGTACAGTCACTGAATCAGGCACTGCGTTACGCGCCAGGGGTGGTGACGGAAACCAAAGGGGCGGCGGTGACCATGTACGATACCTTCACCATTCGAGGGTTTGCGGTCAATCAGAGTTATTACGATGGTTTGGTCTTGCAAACGCTCAAAGGTTGGAACCTTCAGCCGCAAATTGATCCAATCATGCTGCAGCAGGTCGAAGTGTTCAAAGGTCCGACGTCAGTGCTTTACGGAGCGATGCCTCCTGGTGGGATGGTCAATATGATTGCCAAAACACCTCAGCAGAGCTCTGAGACTAAAATCGGCGTCGCGACGGGGTCACGCAATCTGATGGAAGCGTCAGTAGACTCCACCGGCCAGCTGGGTGATAGCGATCTGTCCTACCGTTTGATTGCTCTGGCACGCAAGCAGGATGGGCAGGTCAACCATACCGAAGAAGAGCGCTATGTGATTGCTCCGTCGCTTGACTGGCAGGTCAGTGACCGCACGCTGATTAATGTCAATCTTTACTATCAGAACGATCCGTCGATGGGAATGAACTCGTCGTTGCCAGCTTCTGGCATGTTGGTGCGTAATCCAAATGGCTCCACGTCGCCGTCTACTTTTGCAGGCGATACTGCGTGGAGTAAATTTGAGCGTGAAGTTCTGATGCTGGGCTACAAAGTGAACCACGATTTTAACGCGAACTGGTCGTTCTTACAGAACTTCCGCTACAGCGATGCTTCGTTGACACAGCACAACACGTACCACACGGCCGCGAATTTTGATTCTGCCAGCGGCACACTGGTGCGCAACATCTACAGCACGGAAGAGGAATCGACAGGCTATGTGGTGGATAACCAGTTGTCCGGCCGGTTCACTACGGGCGCGGTTCAGCATAACTTGTTGTTAGGTGTAGATTATCAGAAGCTGGACGGTGAGTCAGATTACAAAGAGTACGCCACCAGCGACAGTGCGTTTTATGCGTTCAATGTATTCCAGCCCAACAATCACTTGCTCAGCTCTGGCAGCCTGAGTGAGGTTTATCGGATGCAGGATGATGTCAGTAGTGAACAAACCGGGTTCTACTTCCAGGATCAACTGCGTTGGAATCAATGGGTGTTGATTGCAGGTGGACGGTATGACCGCTTTGAGTCGGAGAGTTTTGGTCAGAAAGCAGACGATAACCAGTTCTCTTATCGGGTCGGTGCTTTGTATGCATTCAGTAACGGTGTAGCTCCGTATCTCAGCTACGCCACCAGTTTTGAACCTGTGGCCGGTGTCAGTCAGTTTGGTCGGGCGTTTAGCCCCGAAACCGCCGAACAGATTGAGGCGGGAATCAAATATCAGTCACCACAACGTGAGGTCGAAGCAACGGCGTCATTGTTCCACATTACCAAGAAAGACGTGGTGATCACCGATCCGTCGTCGGCTAACTACCAGAGTGATCTGCAAGTGGGTGAAGCCGTGTCACAAGGGGTTGAGTTACAGGGCCGCTGGTTTATCAATGCCAATGCGGATATCTCAGCCAGTTATACCTATACCGATATGGAAATTACCGAGGACAGCGATAACGGCCTGGAAGGGACGACACCGATTTACGTGCCGAAAAATATGGCCAATATCTGGGGCAATTACTACGTCTACAATGGGCTGCTGAACGGCAGTCGCTTGAGCCTCGGTGCCCGCTATGTTGGTGAAATGCAGATGGATGCCACCAATACTCAGGGTAAAGTGCCATCGTATACGGTGGTGGATGCGTCGCTTGGCTATGATCTGGGGGCCCTGAGTGATTCGCTTCACGGGGTAACCGCCAACCTGATCGCCAATAATGTATTTAATGAGGAATACTCGACTTGTTACGATCAGGCCAACTGCTGGTACGGTGCGGAGCGAAGTGTCGAACTCAGCGTCAAATACGCCTTTTAACCAGACAAAGAAAGCAGCCTACAGGCTGCTTTCTTTCGGTTTCCATGTGTTAGCGAAAGGCCAGATCGCGTAGTGCCAGTGAAATCCACGGGAAGAAGATCAGCATTATGGACACCAGGAGCAAGATAAACACAAATGGAGGAGTACCGCGGATGACCTCGACATAAGGACGTTTAAACACGGCAATGGCGGTGAAAATATCGCACAAATGGTGGTGTGGCAGAGCCGATGGCTGCCTGCAGGGTGACTATCGTGCCAACCAATACCGGATCAAGACCGGAGGATTTGATCACCGGGGCAAAAATCGGGATCAGGATCAGCATCACCACTATCGGATCAACAAACATGCAACCGATGAAAAACGCCACTGAAATGACAATCAACAGTTCAGTCTGGCTCAATTCATTAATTCCAATCATACCCAGCAGCTCCTGAGGGATCTGCGCAAAGGAAATCACCCACGAAAACGCACTGCCAGCGGCAACGAGTATGAACACCACTGCGGTGACCATGCCCGTCGAGAGGGCAATGTCGCCAAGCTCTTGCCATTTCACCTTACGAAAGACCACCATCTCAAGCAGCACGGCATACAATACAGAGACAGAAGCCGCTTCGGTTGGGCTGAAAATGCCTGCGTATATACCACCCACTGTAATAAGCGGGAAGCCAAACGGCAGTAAGGCTTTGCGCACCACTTTGATGCGCGTTTTCCAACTGGCTTTGGGCGCGTTGGTGACATCATCGTTGCGCGCATACCAGTAACAGTAGAGCGAAAAGAGCAACATGATCACCAGCGCAGGGCCGATACCGGCAATGAACAGCTCGGCCACTGAGGTACCGGAAACCACACCGTAAATGATCATGCCGATACTGGGAGGGATCAGCAGCGCCAGATCGGATGCGTTGATAATGAGCGCCAGAGCAAAGCTGTCTTTGTAACCGTATTCGAGCATTTTGGGCCGCATGATGGAGCCGACGGATACCACGGTGGCCTGAGTGGATCCAGATACCGCACCAAACAAAGCGCAACTGAGTGAGGAGGTGATTGCCAGCCCACCGCGGATGTGCCCGACAAATGCCATCGCGACGTCAAGCAGTCGGGTGGCGGCAACGCCTCGGGTGATGATTTCGGCCGCCAGAATAAACATAGGGACCGCAACCAACGCGGCCGGCTTAATGCCTGCCAGCATTTGCTGGATCATAAAATCCGGCCCCAGCCCCAAATAGACAATAAAGCCGAGCATGGTGGCAGCCAGCAGAGGAACCAACATTGGGAAACCACACGCCAGCAGCGCAATCATAGTCACAACTAAAGCTGTGGTCATAGCATCTTCTCCTGTTTCGCCGATTGAGTCAGGCGGGCGGTTGAGGCATTTTGCCTGGTTGTCTGGCAGATAAAGCGCTTGAGTTTATTCAGGCCGACGCGCAGAAACTGAAGGGCACTGAAAAACAGCCCCAATGGCGCAATCAGGTAAACCCAGCTGAGCGGGATCTGCATCGCGGGGGACAGACGCCCCATCTGCGCCACTTTGCCTACGTACTGCCACGCGTACCAGGTGAGCATGGCGACCAGTAACCCGGTCAGCAAATAGATGGTGCCGTCGGCCAGCAGTTTGAGCCGGGCTGGCAGCATGTCGGTGAACGCAGTCATACGGATATGGCGTGACTGGCGAGCGGCGTAGCTGCATCCGATAAAAGTGACCGCAACGATCAGGAAATAATTGAGTTCTTCAGAGAAATAGAGACTTTGATTGAGCAGGTACCGTCCAAGGACGTTGGCGATTGAGTTAGTGGCTATCAATAATATTGAGCCGATGAGCAGCGCCGCCTCCGCTTTCTGTATGTAGTTATCCAGCCACTGAAAAATCCTTTTCATCGCACTGCTCCCATGTTGTTAAATATGTTAATGAAACGTTATCTGTTTCATGACGTTCAAGTCAATTGGTGAGCAGCGAAAGATTTTCTGAACTGAGCGTGTTTGCAGAAAAAATCGGCCTGAACCGACTGCTCAGACCAAAAAGTGAGAGGTGGGCGGCTTGGTGTCGAGGATTTCGGCGATCACCGACAGACCGTGTTTGATATAACCTCGGTTGGTTTCGGCACCGAGACTGATGCGTACGAATGGTTGCGGGGTATTCATGTCGAGAACAAAAGGTTTGTAGCTGGTGAGCTGCACGCCGGAGCGTTTGGCTGAAGCCACCAAATCATCGCTTTGCCAGTGGTCCGGTAGCTTGAGCCAGATATGCTGTCCATGCGGGTGCGCGCTGTACGAGTGGGCTCGTAATATGCTACTGGCCAGTTTCTGACGCTTGGCAAATTCGTTCATTTGGAAGCGGATTAGCCTGTCCAGAGTACCGTTCTCTATCCATAAATGAGCGACTTCAAATGGCAGGGGCGTTGCCGACCAGCTGGTGGCCGCCAGCCGGCCAATGGCATGTTGTAGAAAATGGCGGGGCACGGTCAGGTAGCCGGTGCGCATGCCTGGCGCCACGACTTTGGTAAAGCTGGTGACATAAAAGGCCTGTTGAGGAATCAACGTTGTCAGCGGGGCGACCCTATTTGGCTCAAGTGCACCGTAGACATCGTCTTCGATGACGTAAATGTCGTACTTTTCCGCCAGGCGGGCAATGGCTTCACGGCGTGCCTGATCCATATGAGCGCTGTTGGGGTTTGCCATGCTGGGAGTACAACACAGTGCTTTGACCGGACGATGCTGACACGCCCATTCAAAAGCCTCCGGTGTGATGCCGAATTCATCCATCTCCAGCGGCAGTAACTTAAAGCCCAACATGCGTGAACGCGAGATCAGGCCGTGATCGACCAACTGACCACACGCAACCAGATCGCCATGTTCCACGACGGTGCTGAGAGCCAGGGTCAGGCCATGGCAAGCACCGTTGGTCAGCAATAACTGGTCATGGCCAACGTCTAATCCCTGGGTTTGCAGATAGTGGCGACCGGAGTCAATGTGATGTGGCTGACCCATCACCGGTTTGGCTTTGCCGATCAGGCTGCGATTGTCCGGCTGAGCGGCAATCTGCACTAACGCCTGATTAAATAAGGTGATATGGCGATCCGTTACCACAGGATGTGCGATTGACATATCAATTTCATCCGGCGTGTCTTTCATCTCCTGAGTCAGCATGAACTCTGTGTCGGTATTGTCATCGACAAAGCCGGATTTCACAAAGGTGCCGTTGCCCACCCAGGACTCCAGAGCGCCTTTCTTCTCCGCAAAACTGTAGGCGTGGCTGACGGTTTGCACACTGACGCCAATCTGTTCCGCAAATTCACGGTGAGTGGGCAGACGGGTCCCGGGTTTGAGGTAACCACTGCGTACACAGTCCACCAGAT
>NZ_WXWP01000143.1:0-5554 GCF_009904765.1 Vibrio sp. V39_P1S14PM300 | reverse complement strand
TATCAGAATAATAGTAGGACTGGCTATCCTTACTAAAGGTTCCATCCCAGCAGCTACGTAATTCATTAACTATTTTACGTTCTTTTAAGTCGAAAATAAGACAGGGTGTAGGGTCTAAATTGTACGCGTAGTGAGTCGATAAGTATCTTCCATTAGAAGAACGAATATTATAGCCAGTCGGAAGATTTCCCAATTCTTCACGGTCCAGTAGTAGACGAATATCTGTACCATTCATATTCATGGTATAAATCGTACCATCCCTTCCGTAATTAAACATAATTTGTGGCTGTTTATGTATGGCATCCCACTGCTCTATAGGAGAGAAAGCTGGCATTTTAACAACAATGTCCCAAGAAGGAATACGTTGTTTAGCAGTCCCAAACGGATCCCATTCTCGCCATTTAACAATCCGATCAATTCTTACTTGTACTTCTGGATCTAAATGAGGCTTGGAGTTCCAATAAGCAACTCCAGCACCAATAATGACCACAGCTGCAACTGCAACTGCAACTGCAACTGCAACTGCAACAGAGATTAGGAGTTTTTTGTTCATAGTTCTATCCAAAAAGTCGTCGTACGCATATCACTATCATTTGATTCCACTGTGTCGTGACTATCCGATCGTTTGCACACATGAGATACGCTTTTGTTTATAGCAATGGAAGGCTTGGAGGAGCATGAGAAGAAAAAGAAGGAGTGCGGCTATTAATAAGCAGCACTCCGAAAGTAACGATATGTCTGGCAGCCATAGCTGCCACTACGTATTCCCACACGCAAAACCGATACTATGCTAGGTTGTAAGCAACGCTTACTTTAAAAGCAGGACTGTGTTTACAAAGCTTTGAAAACACACAGGATAGGACTATATAGGCTCGATTGTATTGAAACAAGATGACTAATCCGCCAGCATAACCGACTAATCCACTACCAATCATTGTTCATAAATGTGTAATTAGGCTATGGCTGCATTTATTAGCACAGTTGGGTTATGGTAATCGTCGAAAATTAGTGCAAATCCAATGTCTAAAAAAAGCAATTTCTTCAAAGAAAATCACAACAAATCACTATTAGGCTCACAATCCAGATGACATTCTGAATAGAATTTGAGAACGCAATCACATTACCAACAATATATAGAAAAAGGGCCAGCATGCCGCTGGCCCTTTAATGAAACTATGCCGCTAACGGATAATTCCAATTGTCCGTGGTTAACATCGCCGTTGACTTACTTATCGTCAGCGAATCAATCGCGTCCAGAGCCTGGCCGTTAGTCGCTTTAACTTCTATGGTGTACGTGCCTACTGACCATGACTCCATATCAATGGATTCTGATGTCCAACTGCCATCACTACCTATGGTGGTAGTGCCTAAGTATTCATTGGAAACTTCTGAATCTCGGGTGATGGTAATGGTGACTGTCGTTGACTCCGCCAGGCCGGTTGACGTGCCAGTTATCACGGTTGAACTGGTCATTTCCACCGGTTCCTTTATCGCAATGGTCGGTGTGACCTTGAATACATCATCATGTTGACTGCCGTCGTTGCCTACTTGATCCTGATAGCCACTACCCAATACCAAATCCAGTGATTCATCTACTGCGCTAACATTTACCGCAACAGTCCCTTCCCAAGTCGTCGCAGGTGCAGTTACGCTGCTAAAATCGATAACCTCGCCTCCCAGAGTCGCGGCAACACCGCTAGAAACCCGTTCATCAAAGGTGATGGTCACCGTCACTTCATCGCCATTTTGCGGCGACTCTGGGCTGTAAACCACGCTCTGGACGCTTGGCGCGTCTTTATCCAGTGTCAACTCAACCTGAGTGGCACTCACGCTAACCGATTTCTGATTCGTACCGGCCACATCCACTTTGATCGTGCCAGAATCTAAGTTCGCAATATCTTGTGTCAGGTTCCAGTCACCAAACTCATCGACCGTTACTTGCGCAGTTTCCGTTTGGTCACGCAGATCCGTCAACGTGACGGATAATGCACTGCCCTGTTCGAAGTAGGTTGTGCTGCCTGTCACGGTAAGATTGCTATTTGATGTACCCGGAGCATTGACAGAGATCGTCGGCGTATATGGCAATGTATGGCTAGAATCTTCCGCGCCTAGATTGCCCGCACTGTCTTCATACCCAGAGACCAGCAAAGACGCACTGTCTCCTGATTGAGTCGGCATTGTGACAGTACCACTCCAAACGATGTCATCGTTGGAGTTCAGCGCCACCGCCTCTCCTCCCAGTGTCGCAGCCACGTTGTGGACCACTTCGCTAAAAATCAGTGTCACCGCCACGTCCTCGCCAGCACTTTGATGCTCTGGGTTAAATTCAACCTGAGTCAGGGTTGGAACCTGTGTATCCAGCTCCAGAGAGATCGCCGCTGAACTAAAGCTCTCGCTATTGCGATCTGCCGATGCCTGAACACTGACTTCACCGTCGTTAGCGCTCAAATCAAACGCTACCGACCACTGACCGTCACTGAGAACCTGAGCGGTTTCCGACTGAAGCGTACTGCCCGCCTGCTCTGCTACAACGGTTATTAGCGTGTCGGTCGCCAAACCGGTTGTTTGACCACTGATCACAACTGTCTTCGCTTCAGTCAAGCTGTATGGCGCATCCTGATTTGGTGTCAAAGCCCAGGTCACTGGTGTATTCACGGTTTGTGAATGCGCATCCAGAGTATTTCCCACGGCGTTGTTGAAACTACTCACCTCGACATCTACTGTGTCCTGCGTGGCAGCAAGTGATAACGTTGATGTTGTGGTGGCCGTCCATTCCGTGCCTGAGCCCGTTAAGGTCGTGTTTACACCCGCAATCGTTACTGCCCCTTCGGTCACCGACTCGCTGAAGGACACTGTGACCACCCCCTGAGCACCGTTGCTCAGGGTATCAACGACAATATCAGTAACAACCGGTTTCTGCTGATTCAATGTCACTGTCTTATCCGTAGGTGCGAAATCGCTGGCATTCACGGTGACGCCATTTGCCACCGTCACATTCCCGCCAAACACCAAAGCAATCGAACCATCGGCAAATTCAGCAAGATTGTACTGCGCACTTGTCCACGTGCCGGCAGTGTCGTCGTAACTCACCAGCAGAGCGTCCGTTTCTACTGCAGCGCCATCTTTATCCAAACCGGTTAGTTTCAATGTCAGTGCTGAAGAAACAACGTGGTTAAATGTACCACTGATGCTCACCGCCCCCGACTCAGAGCCATTGACCAGCATTGGCAGACCTGCTACTGCCATTTCTGGTGAGTATGCCAGTGAGTAGTCACTGCTCTGAACACCCAGATTGCCATAGGCATCCTTAAAGCTAGAAATGGTCAGTGTTACGGCATCTGTTGAGTCTATGGATGGAACAACCAGATCTGCGCTCCAGATATCGCCATCGGCATTCGCCGTGAATGCGGCTTCTTGTCCACCGAATGTCGCCGTGACTTCTGTGACCTTCTTGCTAAACGCCAGTGAGGCATGAACCGACTCGCCAGCATCCTGATGCAATGGATTAAAGGTGACATTGTTTAAAATCGGTGCTTTGTTCGACAACTCAACATCTTGCGTAACCACTTCTGCACTTTGACCCTGGCTATTCTGACCGGCAATTTCAATGCTCCAGTTCCCTTCATCCAGCGTACTGACATCGACATTGCTTAACGTCCAGCGACCTGTGCTGCCGGTCACATCGACAGTTTGTGGTGCTGGCTCGGTGGCTCCGTCTTTACTGATGAAACTCACTGTCACTTGATCAGCAGCCAGGTCACCAAAGCCGAATGCATCGCCAGTTAATGTCACATTGCTCGCGTTATCTGGGGTGATGGTGACGGTATCCAGTGTGACCGTTGGTTTGATTGCAAAGTCGTATTCGGCTCCCGCTGCGACTGTATTACCCACTTCATCCAGGTATTGACCCAGAATCAAGGTCGCTTCAGCCGATGTCATGTTTCCTAATGTGACTTCGCCTGTCCATTGTGTTGCAGCACCGCTTGTGCTCCAGACAACAGACTGACCACCCAGTGTGGTTGCGCCCACAGAGGTAATGGCCTTGGTAAAGTTCACCTTCACCGCCACAGCTTCACCAGAAAGCGGTGTCGCTGGTGTCAGTTGTGGGGTGCCATCGACCGAAGGCGCCTGAGTATCCAATTGCAGAGTTTTGGTTTCTGATTCAAAAGTCTGCGCATTACGTGTTGCTGATGCCTGAACACTGACTTCGCCATCACTGGCACTCAAATCAAACGCTACAGACCACTGACCATCGCTGAGAACCTGAGCGGTTTCCGATTGAAGCGTACTGCCCGCCTGTTTTGCGACCACAGTGATCGAGGTACCGGCAGCCAGACCCGTTGTTTGGCCACTGAGCACCATGTTCTTCGCCTCTTCCTGGCTGTATGGCGTATCCTGATTTGGTGTCAAAGCCCAGGTCACTGGTGTATTCACGGTTTGTGAATGCGCATCCAGAGTATTTTCTGCGGCGTTTTTGAAACCACTCACTTCGACATTCACCGTTTCCTGCGTAGCTGAAAGCGCTATCTCTGATGTGGTGGTTGCCGTCCATATGCTGCCAGAGCCCGTTAAGGTCGTGTTTACACCCGCAATCGTCACCGCCCCTTCGGTCACCGACTCGCTGAAAGTCACATTCACCACAGCAGCGGAACCATCGCGTAACGTATCAACACTGATGTTGCTAACGCCCGGCTTTTGCTGGTTCAGCGTCAATGTCTTATCCGCAGGCGCCAGTTCACTGGCGTTGACCGTAATACTGTTTGCCACTATCACGTCGCCACCGAAGACCAGTGTGATCGTGCCATCGGTAAACCCAGAAATGTCGTATGCTGAGCTTGCCCAAGTTCCTGCATTGGCGTCGTAGTTCAGCGGTTGAGCGGCCGTTTGCTGCGTCGCACCTTTTAGCTGCAGTGTCATCGTGGAAGATGCCACATGCGTAAACGTACCACTGATGATGACTGATTTAGCGTCAGACTCATTGACCTGATCAGGCATCACAGTCACTGCCATCTGTGGTGAATACGCCAGCGAGTAGTCACTGTTGGCTTGACCAGCATTGTTATAAACATCTTTATATCCAGACACATTCAACGTCACAGTGTCACCGCTCATGGATGGGACGCTCACAGAACCATTCCAGTTGATGCCATCCTCTGAGTCGAAAGTGACAGACTGGCTCCCCAGAGCGGCTGAAACATCCTTCACCACTTTGTTGAATACCATATTGATATCGACATTCTGACCAGCACTTTGGTGCTGTGGGTTAAATGTCACACTACTCAAGCTTGGAGCCTGATTAGACAGCGTCACATCCTGCTTCACCACACTTGCACTGTGACCCTTGCTATTCTGACCGGCAATTTCAATGCTCCAGTTCCCTTCATCCAGCGTACTGACATCGACATTGCTTAACGTCCAGCGACCTGTGCTGCCGGTCACATCGACAGTTTGTGGTGCTGGCTCGGTGGCTCCGTCTTTACTGATGAAACTCACTGTCACTTGATCAGCAGCCAGGTCACCAAAGCCGAATGCATCGCCAGTTAATGTCACATTG
>NZ_WXWP01000233.1:0-5560 GCF_009904765.1 Vibrio sp. V39_P1S14PM300 | reverse complement strand
CCATAGAATCGCGCTCATTCGTTAGGTAGTGAGAGTGCAAGATGAAGATAGATTTGACCGGTTTGGTCACCGAAAGCCGAAATAATGCCAGCGCGAAGATTGATACGCTGACGACATTTGAGATGCTCAGCGTGATCAATGCTGAAGACCAGAAAGTGGCGCTGGCAGTGAGAGCGGAACTGCAAAACATCACACTGGCGGTGGACGCAGTGACACACGCCTTTAGCTCTGGTGGGCGGCTTATCTATATGGGGGCGGGCACGTCCGGGCGTTTGGGTATTCTGGATGCCAGTGAGTGCCCTCCCACTTACGGTAGCGATCCGGGGCTTGTCGTAGGCCTGATCGCAGGGGGACAGCTGGCGATTCTGAAGGCGGTCGAGAATGCCGAAGATGATCGACGGTTGGGTCAACAGGATCTAGAGCAGTTAAACCTCAGTGAAAAGGATGTGGTGGTTGGTATCGCAGCCAGTGGGCGCACACCCTATGTTCTGGGCGGGCTGGAGTATGCACGCTCGGTGGGGGCGGTAACCGTCTCGGTGGCGTGCAACCCGGGTTGTACGATGGCATCGCTGGCTGATATCGCGATCACCCCGGTGGTTGGCGCAGAAGTGGTGACTGGCTCGTCTCGCATGAAAGCTGGAACGGCGCAAAAGCTGGTCCTGAATATGCTCACTACTGGTGCCATGATTCGCTGTGGCAAAGTGTTTGGCAATCTGATGGTGGATGTGGAAGCGACCAACGCTAAGCTGGTCCAGCGTCAGATCAATATCGTTGCCGAAGCCACTGGCGTGGATGCCGATACGGCGGAAGCGGCGCTCAATGAGTGTGGGCGTCACTGCAAGACCGCCATCGTGATGCTGCTGGCCGATGTGGATGCGGAGCAGGCTCGTTTGCGCCTGAGCGCCCATAACGGATTCATTCGTCCCGCACTCAACAACCCTCAATAACCCACAGTATTAACGCTCTGAAGGATTCACTATGGCAAAAATTACTTCCAATATGATCTCTCAACTGCTGGACGCGGTAGGGGGGAGCAGCAACGTCGCCAAATGTGGCAATTGCATGACGCGTTTGCGTCTGTCGCTGGCAAACAACAACCTGGCTGATCAAGCAACACTCAAGCAGATCCCAGGTGTGATGGGGGTGGTCGAAAGCGATCAGCAGTTTCAGATCATTCTCGGGCCGGGTAAAGCCCAGCAAGCGGCTGAAATGATGAGTGAACTGATTGAGCGTCTGAGTGAAAGTGGGGCAGTGAACCCGACTTATCAGTCGGATCTCACTTCGCTGGCTGCTGAGCAGAAAAAGCAGATGAAGAGCAAGCAAACCAGTGCGGTGCAACGCTTTCTAAGCAAGTTCGCCACCATTTTTACGCCATTGATCCCCGGTTTTATCGCTGCAGGTCTATTGCTTGGCTTTGCGACGCTGCTTGAACAAATATACGTGATCAACCAGGCCCCGAGTCAGTTTATGCTCGATCTGGTGGCGTATATGAAAGTGTTTGGCAAAGGCCTGTTTGCGTTTCTCTCGATTCTGATTGGCTACAACGCACAGCAGGCGTTTGGTGGTTCTGGTGTCAACGGTGCGATTCTGGCGTCGCTGTTTGTTTTGGGGTATGACCCGCAAGCGACCAGTGGTATCTATTCCGGAATGCATGAATTTTTCGGTTTTGCTATCGATCCCCGTGGCAACATCATCGGTGTCTTACTGGCGTGTATTCTCGGTGCTCAGGTCGAGCGTAAAGTGCGTCAGTTTATGCCGGACGATCTGGATATGATTCTGACATCAGTGATCACGTTACTGATCATGGGGGCGGTCACTTATCTGGTGATCATGCCAATCGGGGGCGAGTTATTTAAAGGGATGTCATGGTTGTTTCTCAATCTGAATGACAACCCGATCGGCGCAGCTTTGCTTGCCGGCTTATTTCTGATATCGGTGGTGTTTGGGATCCATCAGGGGTTTGTGCCAGTCTATTTTGCTCTGATGGACGCGCAGGGCTTCAACTCGCTGTTCCCGATATTGGCAATGGCAGGTGGTGGTCAGGTTGGGGCCTCCATGGCGCTGTATTTCAAAGCCAAACAAGACTCTATGCTGCGCTCTCAGGTGAAAGGCGCCATCATTCCCGGTTTGCTCGGGATCGGTGAGCCACTGATTTACGGTGTGACGCTACCCCGGGTTAAACCGTTCGTGACCGCTTGTATCGGCGGCGCTGCAGGAGGTTTTTTTGTGGGGCTGATTGCCTATCTGGGCATGCCGGTTGGCCTCAACACGGTGTTTGGCCCATCTGGTATCGTGGCGATTCCGTTGATGACCTCAGACAGTGGCATTTTCCCGGCCATGCTGGTGTTCGTTGCAGGTCTGCTTATTTCTTACCTGGTGGGTTTTCTGGCCACCTACCTGTTCGGCTGTAAAAACGTCGATTTAAGCTAACCCGTTTTTCCCCTATAGAAACGGGGCGGCAAGCGCCTTTGCTAGTCACAAAGGCGCGCCTTATCCCTACATTCCAGCTGTGTTGATTACTCCTGTGACAACAGGAGGGGATCAGTGCGTCTCAAACACAGCCAAAACAACCATAAATTGTGCATTGAAAGGTGATTCCCATGAAAAAACATTTACTCGCTCTTCTCCTCCCTGCCGCGTTTGTAGCGCATAGTGCCTCAGCGGTGCAACTCTATCAGGCGGAAGATGGTTCTGCTCTGAATCTCTATTCCCGTCTTGGTTTCAATTTGACCGACAAAAACGATCAGTACGGTGATACCAATGGCGAATTTGACGGCCGTATCGGCCTGAACGGCTCACAAACCATTAACGCGCACGCCTCCGTTATTGGCCAGGCGCAATATCAGGTAGGTGCGGCGGAATACGCCAATCAGGTCAATGATAAGCCATCCTTGACGGCTCGTTATGTGTGGGCTGGGATTGATGGTCACGAGTACGGACGGGTCACTGGCGGGCGTGTGGCCTCCGGATTGATCATGTTTACCGACATCGGTGACGTATTCGCATCTTCTGATGTGTCCATGGCCCGTCAGGCGGCAAAAGTCGATAAAACCGCGACTCAGGTGTTTCGTCAGGATGGCACCGTGCAATACCAGAACAGTTTTGGCAACCTGGATGCGTCTGCCGCTTATATTTTAGGTAACAGCACCTCTGAGTTAGATTACGGCTACAACGCAGCCCTGCGCTATACGTTTGATATGGGGGAGTTCGGTCGGTTAGCTCCGGTGGTAGCCATACAAAAAAGCAAAGGTGATCATCGTGAAAGCAATGATACCGATTACACCTTCTGGGGTGTCGGTACGCGTTATTATCTGGGCGATTGGATGGTCGGAGCATTGTATTCGGAAGATAAGCTGGACGGCTATTACGCGCAGACCAGTACCGATGAAGTGACGGAACTTACCGCAGTTTACAATGTAAATGATAAGTGGGCACTGCGCGCGGGCTATCGTTATCTGGATAACAAAGGTGGTGACGAACTGCAACTGAAAGATACTACACTGGAAGTTCAGTTTAAGCTCACTGCGCGGTCATCAATCTATACCAGTTACGTGGATCGTAATGGCCAACGCGGCGATTACAACGGTCAGGAAGTGTCGTTCGGTGGGGCGCACGCCGACGAAAGCTACTACCATCTTGGGTTGCGTTACGAGCTGTAAGCGCGCATCACTGTCCTAAATTGGCCGCAGGAGTTTGTCCCTCCTGCGGTTTTTTATTGCAGTGTGTGAGCAGCGTTGCCGTTGTTGAGCAAAAAGAAATCGATCGCCGACTCAAGGCTTTTTCGACGGTCTTCCTGTTCGTTTGACGCCATGCCAAGAAAGATCGGAAAAAAAGTCCGCCCTTTGACCAGCGCCCAGAGGTTGATTGCCAGTTCATGCGGATCCTGACGGGTCAGCGCACCGTAATCCATGGCCTCCGACAGCCAGTTTTCGAGTGGACACACTTTGATCTCGCCGACATCATTGAGATGGCAGGTGCCCTGACACATGGATTCAATGGTGATGGCCACCAGTAAGCGGCGTTTTTCACAGCTAAGCACCCGCTCCAACTGGAAATCAAACAGCTCAATCAACTGAGCACGGATCTCTCGCTGAGGATTAAAGGCAGGGAGTGGCTCATCACTTTTCTCATGCAAAACGTGATGCACTACGGAACGATAGAGGTTTTCTTTTGAGCCGAAGTGCGCATACACCGTTGGTTTCGTGGTATTGGCTTGCTTGGCAATACTGCACAATGAGGCCCCCTGAACGCCCTGTTGTTTATAACATTCAATCGCAGCAGCTATGATGTTGGCCTTGGTTTTTTCGCCGCGTCGGGTTCGTTTGTCCATCTGATTTTCGTTCAATTTTTCTTGATTGATGTGGTTGTCATTCGTTGTGTCCATTGAGCAGTTACACCGATTCAGATTGCGGATTAGCGGTACAAGACTTCGTTTAACTGTTCAATCACGTTGATTGACGGTTCGATGCGGTTGCCGACTAGGTGAGGAGCTTCGTCGTCGTTGACGATAAAACTTTTTGCCGATAAACCGCCGCTGAGCGCCACGTAACCAGTGAAGGATTCTTTGGTGTAAATCGGTTCAATTGGTTGCTCGAGCACCACACGTTGCTCGTTTAGTACGTAGACGTAAGACTGGCCATCAATCTGCTGCACCGCACTCTGCGGGACCAGCATCACTTTCTGTTTCTGAGGTGCGTTGAGATAGAGACGAGTTTTGGTGCCCACAATGATCTTACTGTTGCTGTTGTCAAACAGCGCATAAGCATCAACATTTCCGGTATTTTGGTCTATGACCGAACCAACATAATGCAGTGTCCCATCGGTATAGGTGGTGGTGTTTCCGTGCGAAACCGACACCACCGGAGAGTTTTCGGGATCCTGATCATTAACCAGTTCACTGAATGCATCCATCTGGGCGGCAGGCGCGGAGAAGTGCAACTCTACTTTGTCGGTGGCGACCAGATCGGTCAGCACCGTGCCCGGCGTCACATACGTGCCTGCGCTTTGGGTGTTCTTACCGATTTTGCCGGAAAACGGTGAATAAATGGTTTGTTTAGCCATGGCACTCTTGGCTTTGAGTAGTCGGGTTCTGGCACGTTCGACACTCTGTTCGGCCAACAAGGCGCGTGCTTCTTTTGAGCCGTACTGACGGGTGATTTCAAGCAGGTTCTGCATCGCCAGACGATATTCATTTTCTGCTGTGGCCAACGTCAGACGGGCATAATCCTCATCGAGGCGGTATAGCGGGTCACCTTTTTTTACGTGCTGACCATCTTTGAAGTAGACTTCGACGATTTTACCGTCGGTTTCAGCCACAATCTGAGTGAATTCGGAAGCCCGGTATTCGCCGCTAAACGGATACAGCACCGTGGCCTGACGCACCATCGGTAGCTGGACCGAAAATGCTGTCGGTACCGGTTTAGTTTTTGCTGCGAGCATGTCGCAATTGAATAAAGCCACTGAAGTCGACACTAGCCCTAGGGCAAGGCTAAGTTTTTTCATTATTTTGCCTTGTATTTTTTTATAGTTAATTTTTATGAATGGGTGAATGAATTAATAG
>NZ_WXWP01000287.1:0-5570 GCF_009904765.1 Vibrio sp. V39_P1S14PM300 | reverse complement strand
CCATTAGCACCAGTGAAGACATCACGCCATATGGTCAGTCGGATCTGGTCTTTGACTACTTGTGCGCCCTGATCGAAGTGGAGCAGCCGCAATCGGTGTTGCTGGTTTCTCATTTGCCGTTGGTCGGCTATCTGACGTCAGAATTCATTACCGATATGGCGCCGCCAATGTTCCCGACCTCAGGGTTGGTGTGCATAGAGTTTGATCCACAGTCACGCAAAAGCGAGCTGTTGTGGCATATCCATCCCTAATGGGGACGGCCGGTGTGTATAGCGAGCGGCGGTTGCCGTGAACCGGCCGATCGACAACCCGTTCACGCTCTGTTGTCAGTCAAAAACGCAACGCGACTGAACGTGCGATATTGACAGTAATTTGACATAAATGCTGGACTGAATTTTGCATCAGGCAGCTAACTGCTTAATCAAAATGCAAAAATTAAGACACCCGAATCTATGAAGTTCAGCCTGCCTTTTGCGGACAAAATTCCGCCGATTCCTCAACGTGCCATGCCAGCCATTGGCGCGCCCGTGATGGTGCTGGCCACTCTGGCCATGGTGGTATTGCCGATACCGGCGTTTCTGCTTGACCTGTTTTTTACGTTCAACATCGCGTTGTCGATGGTCGTCCTGCTGGTCACGGTCTACACCAAGCGTCCGCTGGATTTTGCCGCATTTCCGACAGTCTTGCTGATTGCCACCTTATTGCGTCTGGCGTTGAACGTTGCCTCAACCCGGGTGGTATTGCTGAACGGTCATGAAGGAGCCGGAGCGGCCGGTAACGTCATTGAAGCGTTTGGTAATGTGGTGATTGGCGGGAACTATGCCGTGGGTCTGGTGGTGTTCTTGATTCTGATGATCATCAACTTTATGGTCGTAACCAAGGGTGCTGGCCGGATCTCTGAAGTCAGTGCACGTTTTACCCTGGATGCCTTGCCTGGTAAGCAAATGGCGATCGACGCCGATTTGAACGCCGGACTGATTGATCAGGAGCAAGCACGCCTGCGTCGCAGTGAAGTCACCAAAGAGGCGGATTTCTACGGTTCGATGGACGGTGCGTCCAAGTTCGTTAAAGGGGATGCCATCGCTGGTATCCTGATCCTGTTCATCAACATCATCGGTGGCCTGTCCATCGGGATGGCGCAGTACGATCTGAGTTTCCGTGAAGCGATTGAAATCTACACCCTGCTGACCATTGGTGATGGTCTGGTGGCGCAGATCCCATCGCTGTTGCTGTCTATCGGCGCTGCGATCATGGTGACGCGTCAGAATGCGGAAGAGGACATGGGACAACAAGTAGTGTTCCAGATGTTCGATAACCCGAAAGCGCTGATGATCACCGCCGCCATCCTCGGCGTGATGGGGATTGTCCCGGGCATGCCGCATTTTGCCTTTTTGCTTTTGGCTGTCATCGCTGGCGGCGCTGCGTATCTGATTCAACGCAAACAGAAAAGGGCCGCCGAAGCTCCGGCCACACCCGCTGTTAGTGATACCGACGCGCCTGCCCAGAAAGAACTTTCTTGGGATGACGTCCAACCTGTCGACATTATTGGTCTGGAAGTCGGCTATCGATTGATCCCACTGGTGGACCGAGATCAGGGTGGGGAGCTGCTGGAGCGGGTGAAAGGGGTGCGCAAAAAACTGTCGCAGGATTTTGGCTTCTTGATCCCGGCGGTACACATTCGCGATAACCTCGAACTGACGCCCAATAGTTACCGTATTACCTTGATGGGCGTTGCGGTTGGGGAAGCGGAGATCCGCCCGGATCAAGAACTGGCCATCAACCCTGGTCAGGTGTACGGCATGATCGAAGGCGAAAAAACGATTGACCCGGCCTTTGGCCTTGAAGCGGTATGGATTCGTGAAGATCAGCGTGAACATGCCCAGGCGCTGGGCTACACCGTGGTAGATTCTTCGACGGTGTTAGCGACACACCTCAGCCAGCTGCTGACCAACAATGCAGCACAACTGATTGGCCATGAAGAGGTACAAAATCTACTTGAGATGCTGGGCCGCAGTGCACCGAAGTTGGTGGAGAACTTTGTGCCGGATCAGTTGTCTCTGGGCGCCGTCGTGAAAGTACTGCAAAACCTGCTCAATGAAGCGATTCCTATCCGTGATATCCGGACCATCATTCAAACCCTGGCGGAGTACTCCGCGAAGAGTCAAGAACCTGACATTCTGACCGCGGCAGTGCGCATCGCACTAAAACGACTAATTGTTCAGGAAATCAATGGTATAGAGCCTGAACTGCCGGTCATTACGCTCATTCCTGAGCTGGAACAAATTTTGCATCAGACCATGCAGGCTTCTGGTGGTGAATCGGCGGGTATTGAGCCGGGGCTGGCTGAGCGACTTCAGTCATCCCTAAGTCAGGCCACGCAAGAACAGGAACTGAAAGGGGAGCCTGCGGTGTTGCTAACGTCCGGCGTGTTACGCTCAACGTTGGCCAAGTTTGTTAAAAACACCATTCCGTCACTCCGGGTGCTCTCCTATCAGGAAATTCCTGATGAGAAACAAATTCGAATCGTACAGGCGGTGGGCAACTGATACGGCTACGTGCCTGTACACAACTAGGTAAACACGGAAATCTGCTTTGAAAATAAAACGATTTTTTGCCAAGGACATGCGAGCAGCGCTTCTTCAGGTGAAGGAAGAGCTAGGTGCTGACGCGGTGATTATGTCCAACAAAAAAGTCGCGGGTGGCGTGGAAATCGTTGCAGCTGTCGATGGGGATCACTCGGCCGGACGTCAGATGTCGAACGATTACAGTTCACGTCCGCGCCAAGCTCAGTATGCGCAGCCGCCGGCAGCACCGGCGGCCAGCTCTCGTCAGTTGGAAGACGACCGTGTCAGTTTACAGTCGAGCGCAGACAAGGGCCGCTCGATGACCCAGCGTTTTGCGAACATGCTCAAGCAGTACAGCCACCATGAGCAGGAAGACCAACCCCCGGCGGAGAGAGGCGAAGATTCCCTCACGGCGTTGTTACGCCGTCAGCAGGAAAAACGCAACGACGGATCCCTGTCCGGCATGTTGAAAGAAGACTCGCCGCTGGCCCGTTTGATTGCCGATGATCCTCGCATGCAGCAACAGCAGCCTCGCTTGGATCCAACCCGTTATGACCGTCAAACGGCCAAAGAACGTGAAGCCGATAAAGCCGAATTAGAAGATATGCGTGAAGAAATGTCTTCAATCCGTCGCCTATTAGAACATCAGGTGTCTGGATTAATGTGGCAGGAGGTGGAACGTCGTGAACCGTTACGGGCAATGTTGATTAAGCGGTTAGAACGAATGGGAGTGTCGGCAGAGCTGGCCGATCAGCTGGCGTGCTACATTCCCGAAGATACGCCGCCGAACAAAGCCTGGAAAGCTCTGTTGGCGTTGGTGGCTGATCAAATCCCGGTTACCAAACAAGATATTCTCAAACGTGGTGGTGTCGTGGCACTGCTTGGACCGACCGGTGTCGGAAAGACCACATCGGTTGCCAAGCTGGCGGCGCGTGCGGCTATGGAATACGGTGCGGACAATGTCGCGTTAGTGACCACCGATACCTATCGAATCGGTGCACATGAGCAACTGTCAATTTATGGCAGAATTATGGGTTGTCCGGTAAGAGTTGCTAAAGATTCTGACGAACTGGCCGATGTAATATACCAGTTAAGGAATCGCCGCCTGATTTTAGTAGATACGGCGGGCATGGGGCAGCGTGATGTACGCCTTTCTGAACAGTTAGATACGCTGATGCAGGAAAGTGGAGAAGTCATTAACAGCTACCTGGTGCTACCGGCAACCGCACAACGCAGAGTATTACAGGAAACCATAGAGCATTTCAGACGAATTCCGCTCTCTGGTTGTATTATGACCAAGCTCGATGAATCCCTGAGCCTGGGCGAATTTGTGAGTGTCGTAGTTCAAAATGCCTTGCCCGTGGCGTACATCGCCAATGGACAACGAGTACCGGAAGATATTGTGATTGCGCAACCCAAGTACATGGTAGCAAAGGCAAACGAATTACTGGAAAAGTCGACAGAAAATGAACCCCATTTCTGGAACAGCAGTACAGATGGGTTCTAGGCGGCGAACGATATGACAGAAGATATGATACAAGACCAAGCAAGCGGCCTGCGTCGCTTAACTAAACCCTCTTTGACCAAGGTTATTTCGGTAACCGGAGGCAAGGGTGGTGTTGGTAAATCAAATGTAACTCTGGGCCTGGCGATTTGTATGGCACGTCAGGGAAAGAAAGTCATGGTATTGGACGCTGACCTTGGTTTGGCAAATGTTGATGTAATGCTGGGTATTCGTCCCAAGCTCAACCTCGGTCACGTGCTGGCCGGTGAATGCGAGCTGAAAGACGCCATTGTGGAAGGACCGCATGGCATCCGCATCATTCCAGCAACGTCTGGTACTCAATCTATGACCGAGTTGTCCCATGCACAACATGCCGGATTAATCCGCGCATTTGGTAGCCTGGAAGACGAAATGGATGTCTTGCTGATAGACACTGCGGCCGGTATTTCGGACATGGTGGTCAGCTTTTCCCGGGCAGCTCAGGATGTGATTGTGGTGGTGTGTGATGAACCGACATCCATCACGGATGCCTATGCATTAATCAAACTGTTGAGTAAGGAACATCAGGTCCAACGGTTTAAAATCGTCGCGAATATGGTCAGAAGCTATCGCGAAGGGCGAGAATTGTTCGCAAAGTTGACCCTAGTCACAGAGCGATTCTTGAATGTGAGCCTCGAACTCGTAGCATGTATTCCATTGGATGATAAAGTTCGTCAGGCAGTGAAAAGACAGAAAATAGTCGTGGACGCGTTCCCGCGTTCTCCGGCATCACTGGCGATGGGCTCACTCGCGAACAAAGCATTGACTTGGCCTATACCGAAAACCCCGAGTGGCCACTTGGAGTTTTTCGTCGAGCGCCTGCTCAAGCGTGATGATTATGTAGGGGAACCGTTTGGTGAATAAAGCGCTGACTTATGACCAATATGCCAATCAGAATAGCCAGAAGGCGTTTCTGGAAAAGTACTCAGTATTGGTAAAGCGAATTGCTCACCACCTATTAGGCAGATTGCCACCCAGTGTTCAGGTTGAAGACCTGATTCAGGCCGGAATGATCGGCCTGCTGGAAGCCCAGAAAAATTATGATGGCAGTAAAGGTGCAAGTTTCGAAACCTACGCGGGTATCCGTATACGTGGGGCGATGCTGGATGATATTCGGCGCGGAGACTGGGTACCTCGTTCGGTTCACAAGCATAGCCGAGAGATTTCTCAGGCGATCGCTGTACTGGAGGGCGAGCTGAACCGAGACCCGAGTGACTCAGAAGTGGCCAAGTTTATGGGCCTGTCTCTCGATCAATATCATAGCGCACTGACTGACATCAATTGTTCACGGCTGGTCGGCATCGACGACTTGGGAATTTCCGATGATGCCATCGTACCCGCCGATGAAGAAGACGACTCTCCATTTAAAGGTGTTGCTGATGAATCTTTCCGCAAAGCGTTGATAGATTCAATAAAATCGCTGCCTGAACGAGAAGCTCTGGTACTTTCGTTGTATTATGATG
>NZ_WXWP01000367.1:0-5615 GCF_009904765.1 Vibrio sp. V39_P1S14PM300 | reverse complement strand
GATACATCACGAACACTTCAACCGTAGTACATAAAAATCACATTTCAAATGCAACGTGCCACATACGTGAAGATGTACAAAAAAACGCCTGCTCCTAATGGAGCAAGCGTCAATAATTACTCTTGGACAGAGTGGGACGAGTTTATAGGTAGTAACGCACACCCAGCAACCACATGTCATCTTCAGCGACGTCGATGTCATTGCCCAGATCGAACTGATAGCCAGCGAAGCCGACAAAGCTTGGCGTAAAGTTGTATTCGGCCTGCAGTGCCATTTGGCTGTAGATGGTGTCGTTGTTCTTGTCGTCTTCCACACCTTCATAGTTAATACTGATATTCAGGCTGTTGGCAAACGCGTAAGCCAGCAGACCTTCCATCGCAATGGACTCTTCCAGGCCACGATTCATGTATTCGTTCATGGCATAAACCCCCGCCACATACAAACCTTTACCATAGGTACCGTAGCTGGCGCTGAGCATGTTCGACACCGCAGTGTCTTTCGCGCTTGTCCATTGAACATCACCCGTGTTGTACGCATAGTTGAAGCTTAACCCAGCAATCTTATACGTCAATGCCGCTTGTACGCGGTCATCATATTTGACGTTGGCGGCATTCAATTCATCGGTTTTCGACCCCTGCCAGCCTAAGCCAAACGAGAATTCACCGGCATCACCGAAACTGAACCCGTTGCGGTACGAAATCATTTTATCCGCACGGCCTGTGCCCAGCGGGCCATGATCGTCATACAAGAAGTCGTTCGCATAAGCGATCGGCATATCAGCAATACCCGCGGCGTCGTAATACGGTGACCATTGTGTGCCCACAACAACCCGGCCGTAGCTATCGTGCGTCAGCCCAATGTAGCCCAGACGCGTCGAAAACGACTCTTCACCGCCATCAAGATAGTTCAGCGCCCACTCTCCTTTTGCATCGGCGGTAAAGCCATTGCCAATATCCTGAGTCGCATTGAAATTGATACGTGGAGAAACCTGCTGGACTTCCGTATCGCCCTGTTCAGAGCCACCGAGACCAACAGAAACATGACCACCCACTGAAAACGTGGTCCCTGCATTGTTGTAAAGTTCTACTGCAAATGCCTGTGATCCAAACGCCGCAGTAGCCACTGCCATAGCTATAAGCTTTTTATTCATTTTTTATTTCCATATTTTGTTGTGTTTTTTGGTCCACCGTCACCGAGTTTGTTACCACCCGGTTAACAGTTAGATTCAATGTATCTATGGAAACAGAGAAAGTTGCATAAAATGATATAAAACGATAAAAACACATTTATCAAAAAGAAAAAGCCTTTCTTTTCATACAGAAAGATAAAAATCATCAAAGTCATTGAGATAAGTTTTGATGTTACAGTTAGAAACAATGATGACTGACATTAAAACGAATGTCTCACCCATTCAGACCCAAAACCGTCAATAACAATTAATTAACATCGTTATACATCTGACTGCATTAACGTACCAGACATTATCCACTGGCCAGACACAGGCTCCGGTTACAATTCCAAGTGAAAACAGACTTGATCTTTGTGCAAAAACCTCTAGCCTTTGAATCGCTTATTGAACATCAACAAAGAGTTTACTGTGCGCCTATTCCGCCGAACCACATCCGCGTATTTATCACTGCTGCTAGCGGTGATGGTGGTCGTGCTGTGCGCAGTGAAAACCACTACCGCGTATCAGAACGCTCCTCAGCCGTCTCTGTCCGTCAATGTTGATGGCAGCCACGACACACAAGCTGAAAGCTCAGCGTCACCGTGTAAGCTGACAGAGAAGCTACTCACCCAGTCTCTGGCAAATCTGGAAACCTTGACGCCGCTACTGATTCTGATCGCCCTGCTCTTCACTGGTGCCGTACAAACCCAACAAGTGCAACGAGCTGCACCGTCTGAGTTCACCGTACCCAAATTACGTATCCACATCACTCACTGTATTTTCCGGGAATAGAGTGCGACGTCTTATTTCGTCGTATCACTATTTTTGGAGAAACCATGTGCACAAATTAATTACTTGTCTGTTGTCTGACAGACGCTTTATCTTACCTGCGATGCTGGTCATGCTGTGCTTTGCCGCGCTGCCCGTGCAGGCTCAAACAACCGGCTGGATACAAGATCCTGCACACCCGCCCGTCAAAGTCCGGTTACTGTCGACCGGCCACCTGGACAGTGACAATCGCACCCTGGAAATGGTGCTTGATGTCGCGTTAGAGGGAGAGTGGAAAACCTATTGGCGCAGCCCCGGCGAAGGCGGCATCGCTCCGGAGCTGGACTGGCGTGAATCGCAAAATATTCGCAACATCGAGTGGCGCTGGCCAGTTCCGGCTTACTACGAACAGTTGGGTGTGCAGACGCTGGGCTACAAGCATCAGGTCCACTTCCCACTCCTGGTGGAAGTCAATGACCTCAACCAGCCTGTCCGGCTCAAGGCCAGCCTGCGCCTGCCCAGTTGCACCAACATTTGTGTGGTCACCGATTACCCCATTGAGCTCAACGTAGATCCACGCGCTCTGAGCCCTGACAGTGAAGCTGCGTACCTCTTCGCTCAGGGCAGCAGCCAGACGCCAGCCCGAAACGGGCAGATTGAAGCCGTGGCCAGCTACTGGGATCACAACGCTCAGACTCTGACAGTTGAGCTGCGTAGCGAGACTCCCTGGCAAGAGCCTCAGGTATTGATCGATGGTCCGGACGTTGCCGATGATTTCTTTTCCGAGCCAACGTTGCAGATTGACGGTCACACGCTGTTTGCACGCTTTCACGTCAGCAACTGGCTGGGTAAGGCAGATCTTCGCGACAAATCCGTGCTCATCACCGTTTCGGACACACTGCTGTTATCCGAAACCCGCACCCTAGTGTCGACCACGCCACTCACCCTGCCGCAAAATGGCAATGTCTTATGGATGATAGGAGTGGCGTTACTCGGAGGCTTGATCCTCAATATCATGCCGTGCGTTCTGCCGGTGCTAGGGATGAAAATCAACACTTTGCTGGTCAACCAGAGCGCCTCTCGTGGTCATATTCGCCTGTCATTTTTGGCCTCTGCAAGCGGGATCATCACCTCGTTCCTACTGTTGGCTCTGGGACTTTCGCTACTGAAATTCGCCGGTCATGCTGTGGGTTGGGGGATTCAGTTTCAGAACCCGTGGTTCATTGGTTTTATGGCACTGATCACCCTGCTGTTCTCGGCCAACCTATTTGGCCTGTTTGAATTCCGATTGGCTGGTGGCCTGAATACCTGGCTGGCGACGAAAGGAAATCACTCTTACTCGGGTCATTTTATCCAGGGCGCCTTTGCAACGCTGCTGGCAACACCATGCAGCGCGCCATTTCTCGGTACCGCCGTGGCTTATGCGCTGGCCGCCAGTTACCTTGAAATGTGGATGATTTTTTTCGCACTTGGAGTGGGCATGAGCCTGCCGTGGCTGGTGATGGCGGTTTGTCCTTCGTTGGTGAAATGGCTACCGAAACCCGGCCGTTGGATGAGCCACGTTAAGTGGTTGTTTGCGGGCATGATGCTCCTGACCAGCCTATGGCTGGTGTGGTTGATGAAAAACTTTACAGGCACCGGGCTTAGTCTGCTCATGATGGGAACCGTGCTGCTGAACGTAGGCGTGTTGCTCGCACGCCGTTATGGCCGTCAGGCAACGGTGCCGATGGCGGTGGTGACAATCTTCGCGCTGGGCGGTGGATTGATCACTGGCAGCCTGACCGCCAACAGTTGGGCCACCCCGATCGTCGACGATCTCACCTGGCAGCCGCTGGATGCGACAGCCATTCCGACTTTGGTCAGCCAAGGTAAAGTGGTATTTGTCAACGTCACAGCGGACTGGTGCATCACCTGTAAAGCCAACAAAATCGGCGTGATCTTACAGGATCCTGTCTATAACGCTCTGAAAGCGCAGGACATCGTACTGATGCAGGGCGACTGGACCAAGCCCAGTGATTCGGTCACGGCCTATCTGCGCGAACACGGCCGTTTTGGCGTGCCATTTAACATAGTGTATGGGCCTGATGCCGCCAGTGGAATCGCACTGCCCGTCATACTCAGTGATACTGAGGTAATACAGGCCCTTCACTCTGCCGGGAGCGATCATGACAAGAAAAAGTGAGGAACCAATCCGGACTTCAAGACTCAAAAAGTGGTCAAAAGAACTCGGTTTGATGATGATCGTTGTGGTGGCGATCTCACTGCTCATGGATCGCTATTACAGCGCCGATATGCCCGATGGAGACGCGCCACCGATTGTGGCTACGGCTCTATCTGGTGAGACCATCGACGTCATTAAAGCCAGCCGTGAAAAACCGGTTATTGTGTATTTTTGGGCGACCTGGTGCGGTGCTTGCCGCTGGGTTAGCCCAACGATCAATTACTTTGCCGACCAGCATACTGTCGTCTCTGTGGCACTTTCATCCGGTCAGGATGAACGAGTACGACAGTACATGCAGGCTAAACAGTATCAGTTCAGCGTACTCAATGATTCCACCGGGCATATTAGCCGGGATTGGAACATCGCTGTTACGCCGACGATCGTTATCATCAAAGACGGCAAAATCAAGAGCATCGCAACCGGCATTACCTCTCCGGTTGGCTTGTGGCTCAGAACTCTCTTCGCCTGACAGCGAGAATAAAGGAATACCTACATGAAAAAATCAATCGTCAGTATCGCACTCGCATCCACCCTGCTTTTCACGGCCAACGCGATGGCCTCGCTCTCTCCTGCTCAGCAAAAGCAGCTCAACGAGATTCAGCAGTTACTGGAAAATAATCCTGATATTATCAGTGATCTCCACGCCAGCTTGAATCAGTATGTGGAAAGTCAGGCGCAATTTGAACAGGTAAAACAAGCTAGCCAGGCCTGGCTGAACAACACCCAGGTTCACAGTGTCACCGGCAATCCGAATGGCAACACCGTGCTGATCAACTTTACCGACTACAACTGTCCGTACTGTAAAAAACTTGAAGCGGGCATCGACCAACTGGTCAAAGAATATAACGACGTGAAAGTGATCAATATTTACGTACCGCTGCAACAGCAACAAGTGGCTGGACTGGATACCAATTCCGCCATCTACGCGCTGAATGTGTGGCAGAAAGCACCGGATAAATTCGCTCAGGTGCATGCGTTGTTGGTGGCGAAAAATGGCCGTCACACCAAAGAGTCTCTGGAGGCCATTGCGAAGAAAACCAACACCGCACAATATCTGGTCGCGAATAAAGATGTAGAAGCGTCGATCATTAAAAATCTGCAAACATTTACTAACTTGGGTCTGCGCGGTACGCCGGCCATTTTTGTTGGCGATGACGTTGTGCCGGGCTTCATTCCGTACGCGCAGCTCAAACAAATGGTTGAGAAGGAAATCAATAAAAACAGTTGATTTATCAATCTATTAAATCAGAACGAAGTCTAGAGAAAACTGATTGTTTCCTCATTAATCTGTAGTAAAACTGCTTGCCCGCTCTGCATATCAGAGCGGGCATAATTAATATTTTCTAAATAAAACCGACACTTAACAGTCACACTCCAGAAATCAAACTTTCATTTTAAACATCTACCTTACTTCCCATCCCAAAACAATCGGGCAATGAAACTCAAGTACGACTAATA